>CAZUJQ010000094.1:0-8777 GCA_964620805.1 uncultured Planctomycetales bacterium
GTGGCGGAAAGAATTTACGAGCAACAGAAGCGGATGTATGATGAGAAAGTACAGCGGTGCGAGGATCGGATCGTGAGCTTTCGGCGGGAGTATGTGCGGCCGATCAAGCGGGGCAAGGGCGGGGGCAAAGAGGTAGAGTTTGGGCCGAAGGTGTGTTTAAGCCACGTGGATGGATTCACGTTTTTGGATGAGTTCCACCACGACAACTATTCGGAGGGGCAGCGGGGCGTGGTTGAGAAACAGATTAAAAATTACGCAGAACGTTTCGGACAGGAGCCAGCGTCGATAACCGGGGATCAGTTGTACGGGAATCGAGAAATGTGAAAGAGCATTACGGGCTGGACGGGATACGGTATCATTACCAAGAAGGCAGCGAGATGTGGGTGAGGTTGGGTTTACTGGCGAAGAATTTGAAGGCAGCGCTGGCGCGGATGGCGCTGATGCCGGCGGGTTAGTCAATCTTGGGCGGCCATTCGGCCGCCCAAAGTTATAACCGTTTGGTTAAAAATCTTTTTTCAGCAGACCCTAATTTACCCCTGAATTTACCCCATTCCGGAGGTTATGTAAATTCTTTTTACCTAACGGCACATATCATAAAAAGGGCAGGCGGCGCAGTAGCGCGCATCGGAGTCATCCGGCTTAAAAAGAACCTCCGGATTTAAAATTTCACGAAGGACAAAATCCAATGGCCTTAAGAAAGCCTCAATGATCTGTCGACGATGATGCTGGAGTTCATCATCTAAGAATGGACTGACAACCGCTGTTCTCAGATTATAGAAGGCCGCATGGATCGTCTCTCTGGGATACTGCTTGTCAAAGAAATAAAGGTATAAGGGGATCTGAAAAGAACGAATGGTTTCTTTGATGGCTTCTCTGGTCCACACCAGGCCTTCTTGTTGTTCCCAGGCCCTGGGCATGGGATCCTGACTCCCGGTTTTATAATCCAGGATCAGGATCGACCGGTCTTCCAATCGGTCGATTCGGTCCACTTTATAAACAAAATTGATGGGGAGTCCGGCCAAGGGAATCTGGTCGACAAAACGCTCTTCAACAGTGATCAATTGGGATACGTTCCTAAAGTCCTTTTTTTCGGCTTCTTTATCCAAGAAATGATCGAGTCTTACCTTTAAGACCGCTCTCAACAAAAAGGCCTCTGGGCCCATGGTCTTAGCCAAGTCTTCCGCAAATTTCTGGTCGAGTTTTCTTTGAAAATGCTTACGAAAGCGCTCATCAATGATCGGGGAAGAACCCCTAAATGGTTTGAACGCCTCTTCCAACAAATCATGGATAAAAATCCCGATTTCTTTGTTTTCCGGCTCTTCGAGGATATCCTCTTTTTCATTGAGGCCTAAAACATAATGATAGTAAAACCGTAAAGGACACCGAACGTACGTATTAACCGAACTGGCGGAATACCGGAAACTTTTTAAAAACTCGAGCGTCTCTGGCCTTTTCGGAATGGCTGTTTTTTTAGCCACCATCTTCACCTGAAAGCTTGACCTCAAAGGGTTGATGATATCCAGCGTTTTATCTTTTTTTTGTTTATCCCATATCAATTCCTCGATAAAACGGCTTTTTTCCTTGTCATGGTCTTCTTCGTAAATCAGATGGACCTCTTTAGCCGAGGAGATAAGACGCATAAACTGATACCGCTGGATCTCCTCTTCCTGTTCCAAACGCCCCAGACCCAGATTGACCATGACCTCTCTGGGGATGAATGGTTCGTATACGCGCAACTTGGGCAGGATACCTTCGTTAACGTCCATCACGATAACATACTCAAAATTTAAAGATCGTGTTTCAAATAATCCTAAAATCTGCAATCCTCTTAAAGGGGATCCTAAAAAGGCGACCAATTCCTGTTCCATTCGATTTCTGAATATCTTAAAGATCTCCTCTGGAAGAAATCCCTCCTGATTAAAACTTGCTGCCTTGAATTCCTCTTTTAAAAGAGAGATCTGGAAGGCAATTTTGCGATTGAGGGGATAACGGTAGAGGAAACTTTTTGTTATCAATGTATTTAAAAAATTTTCCAGGACGATCAAAAAATCATACAAATGATGGAGGTCTTCCCAGGAATGGAATAAAAGCCGGTGCAATCTTTCAACCGTGGTTTTGAGCTCTTCTCGACTTATTTCAAGAGTCATTTTGGGTAAAACAGAAGCGGATATCTCATAAAGGGCATGGAGATTCTCGACCTCCTCCAAGCCAACGAATAACCTGCCGCTCAAGGACGCCTTCTGTTCTCCTGTTAGGATTTCTTCAATCTTATGGACGAGAACTCTGGTGATGACAGGATCTGTAGCAAGCTTTAAGTTTTTCACCAAAGGGTGTCTTAGGAGCTTGAGGTAGTCTTTGGCATAATATTCTGAGCCTTTCCTTGACAATTGAGCTTTAAAGATAAGCTCAAGGAGGGAATACAAAGAACTCCGCTTTAAAGGGTATCCCATAGAGATATTGCAATCTTTTGCCAAAGAGGCGATCTCTCCTAAAAGAGGGATTAGATGATCAGGTTCCGGCAAGACAATAACGGTTTTATCCAAAGCAGGGATCTTTTTGAGAATTTCTCTGACCTGACCGACCTGAGAGTGGACATCAAATCCCGTATATATCTGGAGAGGAAAAAAAGATTTCTGAGGCGGGTCTTGCGAGGGCCGAATCGGAACACCCCATTGCCCGCCTAAACTCTTTAGAACAGGCCATTGGGCCTCATCTCCCTGGAAAAATAAGACGGCTTTGTGACGATCATAGAGGCTCTTAAGGATCTTTCGTTCCGTTTCATGAAGATAAAAGAAGTTACAAAATAGAATTTGATCAAACTCTGAAAAATCGGTTTGGTCAATGGCCCGAGACGCTTGCAGATACTGCAGGCCACGGGTGTATTTCTTATCTTCCCGGAGGACCTTATGGCAGGTCTCTCTAAGGACAATCACATGCTCTAAAAGATTATTGATGTCTTGGGGAATAGAATAGCCAATCTGGGCGTTCTGTTCAACAGCGCGCAAGGCAGGGGAGGCGATATCCTCGAGATCAATTCTCTCTATGAATGAAATGATCTCGCGCACCCAGGCAAGAAACTCGGCGAAGCCTCCTCGATTTTTTAGAATGGCCGGTGTCAGATCTCTCGCGAGCTTATAGACAAGATAGCATAATTCCAAATCTAAAATATTGGTAAAACTTTGCTTTTTAAGAAGGGTATATCTGACAAATTCATCAATGGAGAAGAAAACTGGAGGAAAGAAGTTCTTTCCTATTCTCTGGGCGAGTTCCCGTTTCAAGAATAAAATCGGTCTTTTCCCGCCGAAGACAACCGCCAAACGGCTTAAATCTCTCTTGGGCTTCAGGTAATTTTCTTCAATAAAATCCGTTAAACGGCTGATAAAATTATCCTGAAAACTATAGGTATAAATTCTTTCCATTACCCAACCTCTTCCAGTCCCAAGTCAGCGATGTACAAAAGAAATCCCCTCACCTTACGTTCTGGATAGATCTCCCGGACCACCGCCATATAATCCCTGACTTGATCATGGTAAACTCCGCTTGAGGTTCGGTGGTTTTTATAATCAACAATCCAAACTTCCTTTTCCCTGACAATCAAACGATCCAGCCGTTTGGTTTGGCCGTGGGAATCAACAATTTCCTTCTCCTGAAACACCTCGCCATCGGTCACGAAGAAAAACGGACGCAGGTCTTTTTTTGTCAAAATTCGACGGATGAGCGTTTCGTAAATTTTGAGATCCCCAAGGACCGGGAACCGGCGCACAGCCTCTTTTTGGGCTTGTTGTATGCTCTGCTCTTCCTGGCCACGCGAGACGCACCCTACGAAGGAAAGGACAAGATGCGCGATCTCTCCCTTAAGAATTTTCTCAGGGTCATGGATTTGATCCTCATCCCCAAACTCATCCTTTAAAAGATTGATCCAGTCCTGGTAATGGGATGCGGGGATCTTGAGGAGAGGCCGTTCTCCAGTTGGCTGCTTTCTGAAAGGATAGTTGAATTTCTCTCCTTTTTCAAAACTCTCTTCGGGAAAAAGAAATCGAGCGAGATTATGCTGATTCCCTAGACGTTTTGAAATAAAGATATATAATTCAGAAACGGCCCGGGTCAAAGCCACATAGATATTGTTTAACTCTGATAGCAATGTTTTCGCATATTCTCTGTGATAGATCTCCCTTAAGGCCTGGGAAAATCCCAAATATTTCTGTTTCAAATGGACCAAGTGCAGTCGGTCATCCTCGATCTCGACAATGTACGATTTTGTCCCCTGAGGCCCCCGGCCGATTTGGACTTCTAACTTTAAAAAGGGAATCATAACAACGGGGAATTCTAAGCCCTTGGATTTATGGATGGTCAGGACTTTGATCGTATCGGTATCGGAAACATTCACGAATAAATCTTCGGCAGTCGCTTCCTCAAAAGATTCGAGAAACGAGGCCAAATCAGGATTTTCCTCCTCCTCGTCTTTAACAAACTCTAAAAACTTCATAAAGAATCCCTGAAACTCCGGGAACCGTTCCACGCACCGAAAGCGATGAAAGACGCTGATAACGAACTCATAAAGCGGGAACAAACCCACATTTTTAAAAAATTCTTCGATAAAATCCTTCCAGGCCTGAGGGTATCTTTTCTGGAATTCTTTGTAAAGATAGAAATCTTTCTCTTGAGTGAGCCGGGTTCGGGACTCGAAAATAAAACGATGAAGCTCATCGAGGTCCAGCCTGGCAGCGGATGTGAAAATATCCCCTAAAATAAAAGACGCAAAATTGAGGTTGTCAATGGGGGAGTCCAAAAAGTGCAAAAAGGAGATAAGCTCTTTAATCAAAGAATTCTCCTGGATGCTGGAGGTCCTCTCGGATTCAACCAATACCCCTTCGGAAAGTAGCCAAGACGTGATGAGTTCGACCTCATCGTTGTCGCGGACCAGGATCGCCAGATCACGGTAGGCAAATCTCGGCTTCAATTCTTTAATGAGGCCGATTAATTTGCTTTTTATCATTGTTTCCGGCGAATCACTGGGGGAGGGATCCAGGCATTCCACCTTGACATATCCTCTGGATTTTTCCGGCAAATGGGTCTGCTGGGAGTGGCTAAAGATTGCTAAAATTTCCTCTTTTTCCTCCGGGCTTAAATACACGGCATTTCTCTTCTTTTTCTCCAGCTCAAAATCTTCCTTGTCCTTAAGAAAGCGCTGCAAGTTTTCATATGAGAAGATTTGATTGTTGAACTCAACGATCGTCTTGTGGCTGCGATAATTTGTATTTAAACGTTCCGTGACCACTCCAAATGGCTCAAAATGCTTCTTGATTTCATCAAAAAGCTCTAATATCCCTCCCCTAAATCCGTAAATGGCCTGTTTCTTGTCTCCCACATAAAAGAGAGAGCCTCCGCTCGAAATGGCCTCCTCAACCATCAAAAAGAGATTCTGCCATTGGAGCCGGCTTGTGTCTTGAAATTCATCGATCAAATAGTGCCGGAATCGAGTCGCCAATCGATAGTACAGTTCCTCAACGGTCAAGGACTCTTCACCAAAAAGAACAGAGGCTGTTTTATTCAATTCCTCTAAAAACAGGGTATCTTCTTTGGAAGCAACATTCCTGAAATCTTTGACGACTCCCTCCAAAAGATCAAGGTAAGAATTAAAAATGGCCCTGCTTTCCATCTCACACAAGTCTTTGAAATGAGACCGGAGAGCCGTCCAGAGCGTTTCAACCCGAGCATCTGGACTGTCTCCTTTTTTTAAGGGAAATTCTTTTCTGAAAAAATAATCAGAGATGGCATCGATATCGAAACTGACAGATTGCCCCTTAGGGGATCCGATATTCTGTGTTTGTTCCAAGAAAGCATCAAGATTTTTTGAAAACCTTATATCTGTTTCTTGAGGCAAACTTTTTTTGAGTGTCGTCATGAGCCGGATAATCTGCCGTTTTTTTCTAAAGACTTCCTTGCGGTCAATCGGGGGTTTGGCAAATTCGTATCCCAGGGCATTGCTTTGAAAAAATAATGAACCCATCAGCGCCAGCATATCTTTTTTAGGAAACCAACTCGTGCGATACTCTAAAAATAGATACTGCTGGATAAAATCTTCAAAGGTCTTCCGGATCTTTTTATCGGTGTGGGCGCGTTCGATCAAACGGTCTAAACAGAATTCCAGGTGGTCCTGATAATTTCTCTTGATTTGGAAATTGGCTGATAAGCCGATCTTGAAGGCGCATCCCGAGAGAATGGCATTGATGAAACTGTCGATGGTCTGGACCTGAAAGAAATTGTAATTGCGGATCAATTCCTCCATGATGGCATAGGCCTTCTGGCTAGACTTTTGCGGTTCTAATGCGCCGGACTCCAAAAGGCCGTTTTTCTCCTGAGCAGGATGGGTCTGTAAAGCGATTGCCTTGATAAACTCCAAGATGCGGCTTTTCATTTCCAGGGCCGCTTTATTGGTAAAAGTGATGGCAAGAATATTCCGCAGAGAAACTTCCGCTTCTCTTATGGCGGGATTAAACAAAAGCTGCACATACCGGCTGGCCAGGGCATAGGTCTTTCCCGATCCGGCCGAGGCCTCAACCACTTTTATTTGAGAAGACAAAGTAGAAGATTTATTCATTGAAAATCGCGTCTTATTTGCTATGATTCTTCCACAACGCAATCTTTTTTATTCTCCTTCGCCTTAACAATAGGAAACACTGGTTACCATATAAGGCTTCGGAGCAATTATTCCGGGGAGAATATTGCTACGAAGGATATACTATCTATTGAATTGCGTATGCGAAGTAGAATAAGATTCTCCTCGGAAGGATGCCTTTATGCCTGAAAATGAAACCCCTCCAGAACCGACAACCGGTTTTCAGAAATCTTATGAGAACCTGGCTTTTTTGAGAAGCCCTTCCGCGCGCTGGATCCGGGTTCTCTGTGAGCTTGTTGAGCCCAGTGTCCGATTCCGTCAGCATAAGATCCGGGATACCATTGTCTTCTTTGGTTCCTCCCGGATCCTTTCGTCGGAAGACTCCCAAAAACAACTGAAAATTCTCGAAGAGCGACTGATCAAAGAAAAACCCCCCTCCCCGGAATTGCTCAATCTCTACGAAAGGGCTCAAGGGGATCTCCTGATGTCGCGCTACTACGAGGATGCCGTGGTGCTGGCAGAAAAGCTGACCCGATGGTCCAATGAAATGCTCGATCCCAGCAACCATTTTATCATCTGCTCCGGAGGAGGACCGGGGATTATGGAGGCCGCCAACCGCGGCGCTGAGAAAGCCGGAGGAGTTTCTATCGGGCTCAACATAAGCCTGCCTTTCGAACAGATTGCCAACCCCTATCAGACCCGGGAAATCTCTTTCGAGTTTCATTATTTTTTTATCCGTAAATTCTGGTTTTTCTACTTGGCCAAGGCCCTGGTGATTTTTCCCGGAGGATGGGGGACTCTCGATGAACTTTTTGAGCTGTTGACCATCATACAAACCCAAAAGTCCAAGAAACCGATGCCGATCGTTATTTACGGAACACAATACTGGAATGAGGTCTTGAATTTTAAGGCGATGGTCAAATGGGGCACCATCGGCCCCGAAGACTTAAATCTCTTCCGATTCTTCGATGATGTGAATTCGGTTTTTGAATACCTGACATCGGAATTGACGAGACTTTACCTGGATAAATCCACCAGCAAACCCCCGGAATAATCCCTCTTATTTATAGCCCGCCTCCACATTCACCAAGATTTTCACTTCATCCGAGACAACATATCCTCCTGTATCCAAGGCCTTGTTCCAGGAGACCCCAAAATCCTGGCGGTTGATTTTCGTTTCTCCCGCAAAGCCGATCACTTTTGTGCCGAAAGGACTATTGACCGGTCCCGCGATCGTCACTGGAATGGAAATCTCCTTGGTGACTCCCCGAATCGTCAGATCACCGGTCAGCATATAATCATCCCCCTCGACCAGCTCGAGTTTTTTGCCCTGGAAGATGATCTCAGGAAATTTTTCCGCATCGAGGAAATCGCCGCTTTTTAAATGTTTGTCCCGCTCTTGATTGCGCGTGTCGATAGAGGCGGATTGGATGGTGACTTCTGCGGCGAATGCTGAAAGATCGGCTTTGTCAAATTGGATGGTGCCCGTGTAATCGGTAAATTCGCCTTTGACCGTGCTGACCATGAGGTGCTGGACGGCGAAGCCCAACGACGCATGAACCGGATCAATTTTGTAAGTCTCCGCAGCCTGAACCCAGCCCCCCCCAAAAAAGCAAGCCCATTAAACCCAAACAGAAACTCAAACCCAGCGTCTTTACTTTTTTGTGCATGGCTCCCTCCTTCTGTTTTTGTAGAAACCTAAGCCCGGGTGCTCCTTCACGCTTTGGTTCCGAAGCAACCAGTGAAGGAGCAGCCGTAGGTTTCGATGAAAATTTTCATTTATCCCTTCCAGAGAAACTATTAATACAAACATCCTTGAAAAGTTTATATATATAGCCATTTTGGCGACGAGCGAATGTAAAAATGATACAGACGTTTGTATCAAGTCGTTTCATTCCAATTTCGAGCCATTTATCTTCGTTAAAATTTCCGAAATCGTCCCCTCAGTTTTGCTTACGCAAAACTAAACGAGGGGGCAGGCAACGGTCAGTTTGCATCAATGCTGAGTAATCCATTTCACGACTAATGATATTCGCGGATCCATTTCTGAATTTCTTGATTTTCCGGATCGTGGGGAAAGACACCCTGATTTATAAATTTCTTGTAACTACTCAGGTTAAAAGACCGTTCATTGAAAAAAATATGTTTTTAGGCTCGA
>CAZUJQ010000095.1:0-8732 GCA_964620805.1 uncultured Planctomycetales bacterium
ATCAATTGTAAAATTTAAACTCGTACCGTGAAAATTTTGCCAAACTCAAGTATAAACTAAATAAACAAATCCCAAATTACAAGCAATTGCCAATACACAATGACCGGAATTCCAAACATCGTTAACAGCCAAATTATTTTGGTCATTTGGAATTGGTGATTGAGTATTGTTTGGAATTTGTGATTTGTTTATTGTGATTTTTAGACGAAAGGAAGAACGATGCCCGCGACCAAACTCCAACAATTAACCCAATTGGGCCAAAGCCTATGGATGGATTACATCAGCCGCTCGCTTCTTACTTCGGGCCGGTTAAAAGAGCTTATTGACTTAGGATTAAGAGGCATGACCTCGAACCCCACGATTTTTAATCAAGCCGTGACTTTAAGCTCAGACTACGATGCGCATATCCTTTCGCTGAGGGAGTGCGGCAAAACGGCCTTTGAGATTTATGATGATTTGACGATCAAAGACATCCAGGACGCTGCGGACCAATTCCGGAATCTCTACGAGGAAAGCGGTCATCTGGATGGTTACGTAAGCTTAGAGATCAATCCCAAACTGGCAATGAACACCCCGGCGTCAATCAAAGAGGGAGGCCGGCTTTTCAAAAAGGTTAACCGGCCCAATGTGATGATCAAAGTCCCATCGACCGAAGCGGGTTTTCCGGTCATTGAAGAGCTTTTAGCCCAAGGGGTCTGCGTCAATGTGACGTTGATTTTTTCTTTGGAGCAATACATGAAAAGTGCGCGGGCCTTTCTTTTGGGTCTAAAGCGCTTCTTAAAAAGGGGAGGCGATCCCCGTACGATTGGCTCGGTCGCCAGTGTTTTTGTCAGCCGCATTGACACTGCCGTGGATCAAAAACTCGAAGAAAAGATAGCCGACACAAGCGACACTCAAATTAAAAATAAGCTCGCTTTATTAAAGGGCAAGGCCGCGGTCGCCAACGCCTGGTTGATTTTTGAAAAATTTCAGTCTATCTTTAAAAGCCAGGAGTTCGAGGCGCTGGCCAAACAGGGGTCGAGCGTGCAGCGGGTGTTGTGGGGTTCCACAGGAACCAAAAACCCCGAGTACAGCGATCTTAAGTACGTCACCGAGCTCATCTGCCGGCCATCGGTCAACACCGTTCCCGAGAAAACCCTCCGTGCCTTTCTCGATCACGGGGTTGTTCAAGAGGCCTTCGCGTGGGATGCCCAAGAAGCCCAACGTATCCTTCAGGACCTTAAGGCCCACGGCATTGATATCAATGAGGTCTGCCGGAAGCTCCTTAAAGAGGGTGTTGAGGCCTTTGAAAAATCCTTTGATGAGCTTTTGCAATCCATTGAACAAAAGGCCCAGCGTCTTTCCACATACCTCGTCAGATAAATTTTTACGAGGCTCGATGAGCATTATCGTTACGCCCACCCAGGCCCTATTATCTAAACTGCTCATCCGAAAATGGACGGAGATGGCCGCCGCAGCCATTTCCTGTCGTAACCGGTTCATCGTGGCTCTCTCAGGGGGAAAAAGCCCCATTCCTTTTTACCGTGCGCTTTCGAAACTGACTAAAGGATCCCTCTGGACAAAGACCCATGTCTTTTTAGTGGACGAGCGCTACGTGAGCTTGGACCATCCCGAAAGCAATTTCCGGATGCTCAAGAAGAATTTGATCGATCCACTCAATATCCCAACCCGCAATATTCATCCCATTCCCACCGGAGCAGCAGATATCAGAAAAGTCGCTTGGCAGTATGAGAGGGACATCAAATCATTTTTTCGGCTGCACAATAACGAGCCGCCGGTCTTCGATCTCATCCTTTTGGGCCTGGGCCAAGATGGACATATCGCTTCTTTATTCCCAGGCACTCGGGCGCTTGAGGAAAAAAGAAAATGGGTTGCCACGGTCACAGAGGATCATGTAAAGCCTCCCCGGATTACCCTGACACTGCCAGTCCTTACTCGTGCCCGGACCATTATCATCTATGCGCCTGGAAAACAGAAGGCGGACATTTTAAAACAGGCTTTAGAAGATCAAAACAAAAAAAGCCTGCCGGTTCATCACATAAAGGCAGGGAGGGCTCAACTTTATTTTTGGGTTGACCAAGGAGCGGCCAACCTCCTTTGAAAATACCGATTCCCATGTCCTCGCAATATACCTTTAAGAATATTAAAAATCTGGAGGATCAATACCGTAAAACCATCCAGGGATTATCCATGGACCCGGCAATCATCCTGAGGCTCTTGGAAAATTTAGATTCTGCGTTTTTAAAACTAACGCGTTATATCGGGACGTTACGGCGCCATAACACTTATCCGATTTTGGACCATTTGCTTGAGGCCTATCGAGAGGAAATCGAAACCATCCATAGCCGTAACCGGGCCTGGATAACCCTGTATTGCGATCTTCGCTGGCCAGCCGATACGGGAAGAGCCAAGTCCAAGAGTCTGGCGTTAAGGGCTCATCTCCATACAGAGGCCCAAGGGATATGGAAAGATCTTAAGATTCATATTCCCTTGGAGGAATCAGACCGCCCCCGAATTGAAGAGATCCTCAGCATCAAAGACGATTGGGAGACCCTGTCCATTAATTCTGCTGAGTGGCGCGTCAAGTTCTATGAGCTTTCCGGACAAGTTTACAATATGATGTGTGCTTCCCTTGTGGAAAGCAAATATGCGATGAAGAACAGGTTTCAGATTATCCTGTCTTCGGAATCCCTTATAAATTCAGATTTTTATGGAGACAGGGAACAATCAAAAAGAGAGCTTCGTCAAAAAGTCTCCGATTGGATATTAGGGTACACCCCCTGGGGATCGAAGGGAAATCAACCCTTCGATGATCCCATATCTCCCAGGACATCGCAGGGTCTAACAGATCAATTGGGCAGATGTGAAATCCATGGGATCATAAAAAAGATAACCAAAGCCTTAGCCGTTATTGTCAGTTTGGTCTGTTTAGGTCTAACATTGCATTTTGCGGATTGGGATGATCGTTTTTATCGTTCTATGGTCTTTGAAATGAAGAATTTCTTTCAGCGGGATTATGACTCCCTAGTTTTAAAAGGGAAAAAGGATTTTTTTAAAAGACGAATCTTGAATGTACGTAAAGATTATTCTATAGAGAGAATACGCCAGGATATAGAATTTTTTACAGCCACAGGCTTATATCAAAAACGGGGGCGGTATCTGTACTTTGCCGAAAACATCTTAAAAGGGTTTCTCCTGCTTTTATCAGACTGGAATTTAGAGGAGGAATTAAAAACCGAAGTGCTTGGGGCATCCCAGTTATTAAATCCTGATATCTCAAAGATCTTGGAGGATATCATTCAATTATACAGCCAGCAGACGATGAGAGAAAAAGAGCTGAGAAATCAGCTGCTGGATCTCAGAAGAATTTTTGTCAGGCATGGTGTTTTTCCATTTATGTTTATCGTCCTTAAAGATAATACCCCCTATCTTTTCCTTTTCCCTGAGAAAATTCTGACCACCTATCGACTCAGTGAGGAAGCTCTACAAAAAATCGGTATGGATAAAGAATCCTACCCTAAGATCTATGAGGAAGAGACATCCTCTTCCAGAGTCTATCTTGTCGAGGGGAAGCGGTATCCCTTCCAGGACCGCTCGGGATATTTTGAAGGGGAATTTGCCGTGGTCTTGAAAAGCCTCAGCTCCCATCCGGATTGGACTGTTCAGCATGAATTCGGCCACGTCATCGATTATTTGCGTTTTAAAACCAAGCGTTTGCCAATCCCGCAAAATGTGGAATTAAACGCCATGCTTTTGCCGGTTGTCTGGGCCGAGGAGCGCAAAGAGTATATCCGTCAGTATTTAGTACGGGAGGCCCTTAAAGGGGATCCCAACGATTGTTATTCCCAGGCTGCAAAAGGGATCCTGAATGGTTTTCTTGTCTATCTCTCTGAAAAGGATCCCTCTTTAAAAACAGAGTTGATCAGCAACCGATTCGAGCCCGAGAGGATTCAAAGGGTTCCCATATCCTTAGAACCCTTAAGTTCAGAAGAGCTAAAAAATATCGGTTATACCCTTTATAATGATCCGGAAAAATATCTATCCACGGCAGAAAAGGGCCGCTATGTTACGGTGGTTACCAATGCCAAAGAGGTGATCTATGGATTCCCTCATGCCGTTGCGCAAAGAGGATTTATTCTTTCACAGACAACTTTTGGAAGAGGGCGCCACGGACCGAGATTTATAAAGGACAATATGGAAGAGGGGGAATGGTCCGATGCCCCTTCGGATTGGACGATGTTTTGGTGGAATGTCCTAGGGATGATCTTCTCCGGGCAGGCCGATTTATCGCAGGGCACCAAGGCCGAGGCCGTGGTCGCAGCGATGGTTGTCTTCCTAGTGTTCAACGGAATGATGTTTTTGTTGCAGATTTTGGGCAAGCCCATCCGTAAAAGGATGTTTTATGGCAGGGCCATGGAGGAGATCACAGATAATATTTTTAATCATAACGCCTGGTCCAGGGGCTTAAGTTTTGGCGCCGAATCCAATGAGAGAAGATTATTGCAGCGCCTTTTAAAAAGCGGCGGTATCCTCGAGGAGCGTTTAAAAGAAGAGACCGCCACTTTTAAAGCCGTGGCCTCAGATCGACAACGTCTCTTATTTGATATGTGTTTGTTCCTGGCGCCCTTGAATCCTCAAAAATCCCTGATTACCAATAAATGCCACGACCTTTTGTTTTTTCTCCCCTTTCTCGGCCCTTATTGGGGCCGGTGTCGCTGGATCTGGCCGGTACAAACAGCCTTTCATCAAAGAGAAGCCTACAACGCCAAGATCGAACGTCTGGCCTGCGGCATCACGGAAGCCACACCGCTCGAATCTTTGTTTGATCATTTTAGGAAGGTTGTTGAGGAGTACGAAATCCCAACTCCTATGACGATCGAGCACGAAAAACAATTTGAGGAGGATTATTCCGCCATAGAAAGGCTTGTCTTTTCCCATTTGACCCAAGGACCTAAAAAGCACCATTTGAACATAAACTTTGTTTCGGATCGCCTGAACCAATTTCAAGAAAATAGCCAGGAATTCGATCACCTGGACGAATATTTTCCCGGAGACGACATCAGAAGAATCGACTGGAAGGCTACGGCGCGCTCGCCTCGCTTCGGCATCGGCGAAGCGGGCTGGTCCACAGCGAGACCCATGGTGAGAAAATATAGCCATCCTTTCGGGATAAAAATAGGATTGTGGCTGGATATGCGTTTTATCCGCGATAAGAAGGATCAGGAAAAATGGGCCGAAGATTTTGTCAAAGCCGTGAATATTTTCCATACGCTGGGAGAAGACAGCGTTTTGGAACAGCTGATTTTCGTCATGAGAAACGGCATGATTTCTGAGCATGTCGTAAATCTGAAGATATACAAGAACAATTTCCTAACCTCCCAGAAGATCCTGGGCAAGGTCAAAGAAAAGTTAAAGTTAAAGGAGACAACCGGAACGCAGAGATCTTTTTCCATTGGAGGATTGAAGTTCTATTCGCCTGAGGAAAATGAGCGGTTCCTTCAACTAACCCAGATCGCAGATTTCTCCGAAGGGATCCAAAACATTCAATGGAAAAAGTTAAAGACAAAACGGCTAAATATGTTTATGATCGGAGCCAGGCCGGGCGATGCCAAGGATATCGAAGCCAGGATCGGGCAAGAGAACAGGATTTTTATCTGAGGAGAATAAAATATGAGCCATTCCAATTGGGAGCACATAGAAGAAGAGATCAAAGGCCAGAAGGAATTTGTCGACTCGTTTTTTAGTGAGATCGAAAAAGTGATTGTAGGACAACGTTATCTGGTGGAACGCATCTTATTGGCCTTATTGGCCAACGGCCATATCCTGATTGAAGGCCTTCCTGGGCTGGCCAAGACATTGGCGGTCAAGACGCTCGCCTCGGTGGTCCAATTAAAATTCAGCCGGATCCAGTTTACCCCGGATATGCTGCCAGCGGATTTGACTGGCGCTCCCATCTACGACCAAAGAACCGGGACCTTTCAGGTAAAAAAGGGCCCTGTTTTTGCGAATATCTTGTTGGCCGATGAAATCAACCGGGCGCCGGCCAAAGTGCAAAGCGCGCTTCTGGAAGCGATGCAGGAAAGGCAGGTGACGATAGGCGAGCAGTCCTTTGTTCTGGATGAACCTTTTCTGGTGCTGGCCACACAAAATTCTATTGAACAGGACGGCACTTATCCTTTGCCGGAATCCCAGCTCGATCGATTCATGCTGAAGGTGAAAATATCTTATCCCAGTCGCTTGGAGGAGGCGACGATCTTGAGGAGAATGGCCTTCACCCGGACTAACATTGAGGTCAATAAAGTCTTGAATCCTGATCATATCCTGGCGTTGCGGGGCCTGGTGGATCAAATCTATGTCGACCCCAAAGTCGAAGGTTATATCCTGGATATTGTGGAGGCCACGCGGACCCCGGAGAAATTCGGGTTAACGGATCTCAAAGGATATATCCAATTTGGCGTCTCTCCGCGCGCTGCCATGCATTTGTCCTTGGCGGCCAAGGCCTATGCCTTGATTGAAGGAAGAGGTTATGTGCGCCCCCACGATGTGAAGCAGATCGCCCGGGATGTCTTGTGTCATCGTTTGATTGAAGGCTACCAGGCCCGCGCCCATGATATGACGGTTGAAAAGATCATCCGGAAGATCCTGGATGGGATCGAAATGCCTTAAGGAGGATGGGTAGTGGATGGTCTGTAAATTGAAAACAATGAGACCGCTCCTTCGGAGTTTATGTTTAGCTGTTTTAATCCTGGCGTCTTGTTCCTATGCCTATTCCCGGTACCTATATGTTTTTGCCATGGCGACAGATGATATTGAGCCTTTTTATTTAGTGAAAGGAGATTATGAGAAACTCTCTTATTTTCACAAGAGGAAAAGAATAGCTTTTATAGCCAAGCAGATTATACCGCCTGGTTCACCGATTCAAATTTCCTCTCCCCAATGGGATTTAACAGCAGTCATCCTTCGGTACGTCCTTTATCCCTTGGAAATCACCGAGGAATGGGGCTATTTGATTGATATAGACAATTTCCAAAAAGATCCCGATCCCTCCTGGAAGATTTATCGACTTTCCCCATCGATTAGAATATTTGTAAAGCCCGGGTTTGAATTGAATACAGAGATAGGTCGCCAAGATCACTGTGGCAAAAATTTTTATAAGAATCATCTTCCCTTTCACTTTGTAGGGATGATCCTGATTTTTCTGGGAGTGACGACCATCTTTCTTCTGACGGGTTGGATGCTCCTCTGGCTGCTTAAAATCAATTCGAGAGAAGGGGGGGAGACTCTGGTTTATGGGGGCATGCTACCTGATGGGATTTCTTTGTTTAACCATGGTTCTTTGGATTTATCTTGCTGGGAAAGGTCCTTTGGGAAGAAGCTCAGTGATGGGATTGTGGGGGGCTTTAGGCATTCTTGTTTTCTGGCTTTATAAACGCTCTCCTAGAGAAAGTGATCTTTCCCCGTATGGCAAGAAAATCGCCTTCGGCGATAACTTTTCACGATTTTCAGCCCCTATGGGTAGATATACTCTCCTAAGGGGAAAAAAAGAAAAGGCCACGCCCATGACCTTTCCCGCCTTTTTTCTTCGAATGGCCGTAAATGTTCTAGCGGTTTTTCTGGTGGGAATGATATTTGTTCAGACGATATCCTCCCCGCTGCTGGTATGGGATGAAATGGCTCGCTGGATTTTACAGGCAAAAAGTATATTCCATCACAAACAATTGGATCTGGAGGGCATTCCCAGTAATTACTACCCCATCCTGTGGCCCGTTCATATTGGAGCTTTGTTCTCACTCATTGATGGAACTTGTGATGAGATTGCAAAATGGAGCTCAGCCCTTCTTTTTCTGGCTTTTATCACTCAATTGAGGGGAGCCTTGGCATTCCTAAATATAAAGTTGCTATCCTGGGGAGGGATGATCCTCCTTTATCTTCTATTCTTTTATCATTGGGTTTTTAGTACCGCACTTCCTGAGAATGTTTTCCTCGCATTCTTAACCGCCACTATCGCCGCTGTTTTGGGTTGGTTGCAGGATACAAATCAAAGGAAATATCTCTCTCTGGCTGTGATGATGGCCTTAGGGGTGAGTTTGACAAAATTTGAAGGGGTCCTCTTTCCCGTGATTTGTGGGGTTTCTTTGTTGATTTTAAAGCCACGGTTAAAGCTGTCTGCGAAAGATACGCTGTGGGTATGCACATTCTTCCTTTCCGCTTTTGTGCCTATGGTGTGGATAGCATGGGTTAAGCTAAACGGGTATTTTCAATCGGTTTATCATCTCCAGAACGGTATCCAATGGGCCAATGTCCAGATGAATTTCTCCGTTTTTTTTAAAATTCTTCAAGATATTGTTACTATTCAGGTACCTTGGCTCGTCGATAAGAAATTTTAGCCTAAAATTTACTCAAATAAGCTCTCGTCGAGAGTCAATTTCCATTAAGATCACCTGCAATCTGGTTCTCGACGGATATGGGTACCTGAGTAGTTACAAGATATTTATATAAAACCGCTTTTTCTCTTAATCACTTATTTACTTGAGTTTGGCAAATTTTCGAATTTGTCGTCGGAAAAGTCTCTCGGATCGCAAAAACAGGTTTTCGATACCACAAAATTGCTTTCTCGACGAGAACTACCTGAAAATACGGCCCAAAAGCCCGAAAAAGTGCCAAACTCAAGTTATTTATATACTCGTTCCAATCAGGATTGCGAAAAATTTAGCCATGCTTGAGAATTTTCG
>CAZUJQ010000096.1:0-2380 GCA_964620805.1 uncultured Planctomycetales bacterium
CCTGCGGCACGGCGATGAAATATCTCAACCCTATGACCTCTCCCGTCTCCTTATCAATTTGCCTTGTCGTGAAGAACGCGAAAGTGAAGTGGCCGCTGAGAATCAAGTCGGCGTCGCGATTTCCCTTTTTGAGAATGTCGCCGTCTGCAAGCTGTTGCGAAGGCAGGTTGAATCCGATGACGCGGAATTCCGGCTGCTTCTCAACCAAATCCTTAATATCTTTGCTGACCTTGACTACGTTAGCGTCGCCTGAGGTGATGATAATTGTCTCGCCATCGACCGCCAGGAGAAGCGCCTCATTCGGCAAGGCCGCGAACCAGGCCATGAATTCTTCCTTGGCAACGTCCTCGGCCTTGACCACGAAGATTTGCATCCCTTTCATATCTCCTTTCATGATTTCGCTGATTTCCTCCGTGTTCTTGCGCTCGAGAGTCGCCAAGAAAGCGGCTCGAAGCTCCTTTTTGAGGCGGTCCTTTTCAGGACTTTCATCCAAGGTGGTCAGGTAATTCGTGACCGCGATCAACGTGGTCAGGTTCTGGGCGGCCTGTCCCATCGTGAAGGCGCCGAGCACTTGTCCTTTTCCATCGACGAACACGCGGCTCCCGGCCTGGAAGACCTGGCCATCGACCGTTACGATCGCCGTTTCGGCAACAATAACTTGGGCAATGTTTCCGATCACAATCACGGTCACCATGCCTTTTGCCTCAGCCGCGGCTTCATTCTTAATGGTTACGCCGTTCACCACTGCGCTTTGCCCGCCGCTTAAATCCACCATAATGGCTGTCTTGTCATCGTCATCCACGTGCCAGTTGATGCCGGCCGGCACGATGATTGTCCCAGCGAAGTCATATCCTGTATTCTTCAGCGCATCCTTCAGGTTACTGGATGCGTCTGGGGTTGACGACTGCATCACGACATTCGAACCTGAATTTGTCTCCGGTTTGACCACCTGTGTTTGTTTCAGCGCCTCCAATACCTCCATCAGCCGGTTGATCACTTCTCCAATGCCATCAATTTCTCCCACATTCATCTTCGCTACTAGGTCTTGCAACATCGTGATAACTCCCGCGCCCTCCGCCGAAGCCGCTTTCACCGCATCAGCCAGTCTTTGAATCTCTGCCAACGCGTCTGCCGGATTGAGGCCGTTAAAGTTGAGGCTGAGTCCCGTGATGCTCGCATCGGCCAAGGCTTCCTGGATGGTCGTGATTGCATCGAGGGCCTCTTGCTTGGTCAGGCCGGTAAGGTTGAGGCCGGAGACTTTGGCACTGTTGAGGGCGGCGGCCACTTCGCGGAGCGCAGCTATCGCCTCCACACCCGAAAGGCCATCCAGTTTGAGACCGGCTACTCCTCGGAGCGCCTGCACCTCTTTCAGCGCTTGAGCGATTGGCATGTTTTGGAAGTCGAGCTTGAGATCTGCGATAGCCAGGCTTCCGATCGCAGCGCTAAGGTCATGGATTAATTTGAGCGCATCGGTCACGCCCACATTCCCGAAGTTGAAATTAAGGCCCGTGATTCCCTCGGGGAGATCGTTGATGGCATTGAGGATCTTCTGGACTTGGGCGGCGGCCTGGGCGGGATTGAGATTGCCGCCGAAGTTAAGGCCGGTGATGTTCGCTTGCGTGAGCGCCTCTTTCAAGGCCTGGATGTCTTGGGCTGCCTGAGCGGCCGTCACACTCCCGAAGTCGAGCTTGAGGCCGGTGATCTTAAGACCGGCCAGGCTCTTCAGGGTCCCGGCGATGGTGTCGAGTTCGCCCAAGGCCTGGGCAGGATTGAGACCCGTGAAGTCGAAGTTGATGCCGGTAATGCCCAGGTCGGCGAATCCCTGGAGGGTGGTCTTCAATTGCTCGAGCTGGTCAAGGGCGGTGGTGACGTCCTGATTTCCGAAGTTGAAGGACAGGCCGGTGACTCCTGCTGCAGAGAGATCCTCAAGGACTTTATTCAATGCATTGATTCCATCAAGGGCCGCTTGAGGTGTCATGCCGGTAAGATTGAGTCCGGTGATTTTGGCGTTTGACAAAGCTTCCATGACATCCGTCATTCCCTGCAAGGCATCGGCGAAGGACAACCCCGTAAACTGGAGTCCGCTTGTGATGCGCAAAATATCAGGATTAACAGCATTTAACATTTCCAAAAGGTCATTGGCCTTATTTCCCGCAATCTTTCCTGTGACTGGCAAAGCCTGTAACGCCAACACAGCCTCTGGTGCAAGCCCGGCGATGGTGCTTAAAAGCTTGGTTATGCTCGTAGCATCCAAGCCCGCGAGATCGATTCCGGTAAGAACGGTCCCGTTATTCACCAATCCCTGCAATTGAGCCGAAGTGAAACCTTTTAAGGTCTCGAGGATCTTCTGGACTTGGGCGGCGTCTGAGAATTGTCCGAT
>CAZUJQ010000096.1:2480-8490 GCA_964620805.1 uncultured Planctomycetales bacterium
TAATGAAACCGCTGAGGAGGTCCCCTGTGAAGTCTCCCCCGACATTGGCAATCGCCTCCAAGACGGCCTTGATCTGGGAGATACCCATGTTGGCGAGATTGAGTTTGCCGAAGTCGATCCGCCCGAACACAACAGTATTGTTAGAAGCAATTTTCTGGAGAGAAGCTAGAATTTTGAAGGCATCATCGACACCGACCTTGGTGGTTCCGGCCAAGTTGATGAAGGCATCGCGGGCTGTTCCCCAAAGGCCTGCGATCATACTAAAGAGAGCCGTAATGTTCCCTGAGCTGAAGTCAATCTGAGGAAGAAGGGCCTTATTATTCTTCAGATCTTCAAACCGGAAGCCCGGCACCTCGGCCAGCGTATTCATGGCTTCGAGGACCGCTTTGATCTGATTTCCCGCAAGGCCGGAAAGGGCGGCGGCATCAAAGATCTCCGCCTTATCGCCTTGCAGGGCGGCGATCTGCTGTAATAGCCCCGCGATCTCACTGGCATTGCTCACCTTGGAGAAGTCGATCTTGAGGACCGCTTCAAATCGATCCGTAGGCAATCCCTTCAGGGCCTGGAGGATGGATTGGGCATCGGAGGAGGTGATCGCGACTTTGCCGGCCGTAATAATCCCGAGGAGGCCGCTTACGATGCTATTCAGCCTGTCGGGGGCGATGTCTTTTAAGGTCTCGAGGATCTTCTGGACTTGGGCGGCGTCTGAGAATTGTCCGATATTCACGATATTAATGAAACCGCTGAGGAGGTCCCCTGTGAAGTCTCCCCCGACATTGGCAATCGCTTCCAAGACGGCCTTGATCTGGGAGATACCGACCTTCCCGATATTGAGCTGGCCCGTGAAATCAATCAGGTCCAGGACAGCGGGATTGGCGTTGGCGATGGAGTTCAAGGCACGCAAAATATCCACGGCTTCATTGCCTGTGACCTTTCCGGTGCCGGCGAGAACACTGAAGACGCTAAGCACAGAGCCGGTCAGCCCGGTAACGATACTCAAAAGGCCGGCGATGTCTGTGACGTTCAGACCGGTAAGATCAATGTGAGCGAAGACGACGCGGTTGTCGGCCAGTCGCTGGAGATCAAACGTGGGCACCTGACTCAGTGCATCCAGAAGGTCTCTGATTTGATTCCCGGCAATGCCGTTTTCAGCAATGGCATCAAAGATAAGTGCGGGATTGCCGGCGAGATTCGAAATGTCCCTCAACAGACCTACGATGTCACTTGGCTTGGCGATCTTTGTGAAGTCGATCTTCAGAATGGCGGTAAGCCTGTCATTAGCCTCGAGGCCCTTCAGAATTTCGAGGATCTTCTGGACATCGGAGGCGCTGGTGACTTTGCCGGCGCCGACAATCTTCACGTAAGCCGTGGCCACGTCGCCTGTGAGGCCGAGATCGACGACTGTCTTCAGCATGGCAGCGATCTGCGCGGCATCGCGGAGCCCAGAGAAATCGAGGCCTGCCAGCACTTCTGGGGTTATTTGATTCAACAACTGAAGAATTTCCAGTGCTGTCCTGGCATCCATCGTGCCGGTCTCGATCGCAATCTTCGTGAACGCCGGAAGTTTTTCTACGCTGAAATTGGTGCCGGATATCACATTCTTAATATCAGTCAGCAAGCCGATAATCTCGCTTCCGGCAACGCCCGAGAAGTTCATCTGCGTGACAGCGTTGAACACATTTGTGTTGCCTGCCTTGAGGTCCATTAAAGTTTTCAGGATTTCTTTCGCCGCATTGGCCTCAACAAAGTTGCCTACATCCATGCTCTTAAAGAGATCTACGACATCCTGCGTCAGCGACAGGTTCGCGAGATCCTGAATGAGCTTCAAGGCGTCCGCTTCGTTTCCAATGCCGGATAAGTTCAGCCGCTCAATCACAACGGATGGAATCTGCGCGAGCGTGTTCAGGGTTTGTAACACTTGTAGGGCATTCAGCTTGCCCGTCTCCGGAATAGTGAATGAGGGAATCGCTAGGTTAAAGAGGTCCTTCCCGACGCCGGACAGACCGGCGATACCGATAAGAAGATCGGCGACCCTGCCGGACTCCATCGTGCTAGGAAACTCCAACTGGTCGAGCAGACCCGTAGAAGAAAGCTGGTCCAATGCCCGCAAGACTTCCATTGCCTTTAGCGCATCCATCGTACCCGTAGCCGGCAGGGCGAGCTTGAATACGTCAAGCTTCCTCTCCTTCAGATTAGCAATCAAATTAAGGATATTTGTTAGATCGCCCGAGCTAATGCTGGAGAAGTTGATGCGCTCCAGCATCGGCAGATTGATGTCCGGTATCGTATTCAGAACATCCAAAAACTCCTGTGTCAGCTCGCTGCCAAAAATCTGTCCTGTCTTCGCGATCGCCAGCAAGCCTTGCAACGCCCTCGAATTTTCCGGCTCCGTCAGTTTATTAATCAGTGTAAGCAGTTCCGTAATCTTCTCTGTCGACAGGCCGGAGACATTTAGACTGCCGGCTATCTCTTTAAGCCTCACGTCCGCCAAGATGTTGGACAATGTCGCGCTGACTGCCGTGCTTTTCAATGCTGCCAGCAAGTTCGTGATGTCCTGTGCGGAGGCGCCCGTCTTCGGCACCAAGATCCTGAATGCATCCGCAACGTTCCCGCTCAGGCCGGCAACTTGGCTGAGGAGGCCTGCGATCTCACTCTGATTCAATCCCGTGAAGTTGAAATAGGGCAAAACAGACTTGAAGTTGGCGAGCAGAACTGTTTGGTCTGCGCTCGAGACACCCTCCAGGCCCTTCAGCAGGTTTAGGGCATAGTCTCGACTAAAGTTCCCTGTGGTTGGAATGAGCGATGCGAAAAGTTGGAACCGAACGCTTGTTTCCGGAATTTGGGCAAGGGCTTCTCCGATGCCAACCAGATCCAGCCCGCCCGTACTGTTGAATGCGCCGCCACGGACCAACACCTCTTGGATCCCCTTCGATAGCGCCGCAAGCGACGACAAGTTTTGTAAGATCGCCGTGGCTTCGGCGAAAGTCAATCCAATGGCCCTTAGAGCGGTAAGCTGCGCTGCTGTACTTCCGACCGATCCGCTGGCTAACGTGGCAACGGCCAAAGCATCGCGAAAGCCGACAGCTGTCACCTTGCCGTCTTTTGCCCCCTCCGCCTGAGTCAGCGCCAATCCCAGCAGGCCGAGATCCACACCCAATGCGCCCGCAAGACCTTGCGCCCCATTGGCTCCCACGGCGTCCCTGGCATCCTGAAGATTCTGAATTTCTTGCAGGACTTCCAGTTGCTCGCTCTGAGTCAAGTTCCCGAGACTAAAGTCTGCGCCAACATTGATGCCGAGCGTCTCGGCGTTTCCGAGAAACTCTACCAACCCCGCTTTCCCGCTCACGCTTCCTGGACGAATAATGCAGTAGCTACAACCCGTATTCACAACATCGCTGACTAATTGCTTTTGTCCTGCGTCAAGCTGGCCGCCCAATCCATTCACCATTTCCAACATCGCATTGAGCGCTGCGACTTTGGCTGAGGCAAAGGCATCGTGGTCGCTCGCGCTCCCTTGTTCAGAGTCACGGATTTCTCCGAGCACTTGCGTAAGAGTCCGACCGAATTCAGCGCCGCTCGTTCCTTTTTTCGCGGCGTCGGCAAGCTGCTGTGCCCAGCTCGATACGTTGTTGGCAAGATCGGGAGCGGTATTTCCGATTTGCGCCGCCGCATTGGTGACTGCGGTCTGCCGTACCAAATCGGCCTGGAAATTCCTGAGGTCGGTGCTTAATTTGGTGAGGTTGCCGATGTCGCTCTGTCTCATGCCGGCCAATCCTTGGGCTGCGGACTGGCTCAAGTCAAGATTCTGAAGTGCCGCCGTTTTGGCTGGTTCCGTAAGATTGTTGTTGTTCAGAACATCCTGGACGGCCTGTGTCTTCTGCATGAGAAGGGCTGTATCCGAAACATCCAGTCCCATCTGGCCCAGTGTTCTCTGCGCATTGGCGGCGTCACCAAATGTCAAGAGCGTCTTGCCGACACCGAGATGAAGAGCCTCAGCCACAAAATCCGTTTCCAAACGGATATTGCCGTTTCTGTCAACCGTAATCAGGATCGGCGCCCGCTGGTCCAGTCCCGAATCCTGAATCAGCTTCATGAGTTCCGTGCTGCTTCCATCCAAACCTGTACTGTACTGTGTCGCACCAGACTGGCCGACCTGGCTTGGAAGAATTGCTATCAACTGGCCCGTAGAATCTCTCACTAGCGCCAGCGTACCACCTCTAACACCGCCATCAGGCGTCGGAGTCAAAAGGTCTCCAAGTCCCGTATTCTCTGAAGCCTTTCTCACTTCCTCTGCAACTTTTCCTTCCACGGCGACACTCCTCCCGGCTTGAGTGACCTCACGCCCCTGCCGATACCCTGTGAAATCCGGCAACTCGCTCTTAGCCAGATGTGTGTTGATTACTCGCACCACATCGCCCACATCACCTGCCGTCACCAATGAATTGTCGTGGGTCACTTCCGGCGCCTCTGTGCCTTCTGTCCTGAATCTGATTTCCGTTGATTTTCCGATCGCGGTGTCTATGAGGGCCTGTGACTCCTTGGATAGTTTTCCATAAAGTTCAGAAATCCTTAGCTTGAGAATCTCTGTTTGTGAAAATTTGGCGAGGTCCTGCAGATACTCCTTCGTTCCCTGGACCTTGTCCGACTCAAGCGCGGCAAATTCCTCTTGATGCTCCGCCAGTTTCAGCTGAGCATCAACAATTTCCTTCAGAATGTTGCTCTCCTCGGTTGTTTTGGCGCCTTCTGTTCCCTCCTTTGCCGTGCGTGCGGCCTCAATGTCGTAAATTTTCTTCAGCAGAGTATCCGGAGCGCTCCTCAGGGCCGTGCTGACGGCATCCAACAACCCCTCGGCAATTTCTCTTTTCCCCATTTCTTCGACGTGAGGCCTAATCAGGTTAATCCGCAGCTCACCCCGGTCATTCCGATATGCCGCATCACTGCCGACCGCTAAGATGAGTTGGTCTGTAAACTTCGTCGGGCTGTTTTCACCGTTTTCGTAAACCCCTCTATCGCGCCCTACCGGTTGCCTAAATCTTGCAAGCGTAGTGTTGGAATCGATCAGGACGGTAGAAAGCACATGGGTTCCCGTTTTGATATCCGTACCGACACTGCCCAATTCGGATAACAGCACCGCTCGGCCCGCATTCTGAGTTCCGTCTTTATTAACTAAGAACCATTCCAGCGCTTCCTCCGGTGTTTCCAAACGTTGCGCTTTAGCAAAGTCTTCTAAAGTCTGAGCCTTGTCGGAACCTTTCTCATAGACCCACGCCCGACCAAGTTGGTCAACAACAAGACGCGTATACCCCGCTTTGAGCTTCGCATGGAAATTATGCTCCACTGCTCCGAAGGTAAACGTTGACTGGGCATCTGTCATTAGCACGCTCGTCCTTTTGCCATAGCTTCCCGTTCCTGTGTCGAGAGCATCTTGAGTTTGTCTGAAAATCTCTCCTACATTATTCCCAGCTGACTCGAAATCAGTACGTAACGTTTGACCTGCTTTTGCTTCGGCCACGGTCAGCGGCCTTGCACGTCCCTCTGGATCGAAGCCCAGCTTCAAACCAAATTGGAGTGCGAGGGATCTTGAGACCGTGCTGGAATCAGCCGAGAAACCGGCGAAGGAACTGCCGCGCTCGCGAAGAGCCTGGAAGAATTCTTTGATCGTAAACTTCAGCGAGGAGGGAGAAAATTCGATGGTGCCGTAATCGGGAGTCATGCCGGCAGCGCGCTTGTGGACCGCTTCGAGAGCGAATCTGAAGAATTGATTTGAGATGTTTTGGCTGAGCTGAACTTTGCCCTGTGGGCTCAGCGGCCGGATCACCATATTTCCATTTTGCTCAACAATGTCCAGGTCCGTCGTGTGCACCGCCTCGGCTAATTGCTGAAATGCTCTGAGTTCCTGGTTCAATTCCTTGTTAACAAGTTCGCCTTTAGCGTCCCGGCGGCTCGCCGCTTGTTTGAGATCCTCAAATGTCTTGAAGCCGCGGGAGCGGGCAAACGATTCGGAGATAGC
>CAZUJQ010000097.1:0-8420 GCA_964620805.1 uncultured Planctomycetales bacterium
GCTTACCCTCTTGGTTTAGGCAAAGAATCCCTGATATGCCAAAGATCCGGGAGATGAAAGACCTGTTCCGGGAAAGCCGGCTCCATACGGTTTGTGAGAGTGCGCATTGCCCGAATATGGGAGAGTGCTGGGCGAAGGGGGTGGCGACCTTTATGATTTTGGGGGATATTTGTACGCGCGCGTGTCGGTTTTGCGCGGTCGCGGCGGGAAGGCCCTTGGAACTCGACCCTGAGGAACCCTGGCATATCGCTCAAACGATCCAGCAGATGAATTTGCGCTACGTGGTGATTACCTCCGTTGCCAGGGATGATTTACCGGACGAGGGATCAGGGCATTTTGCCAGGACCGTCGGCGAAATCCGACGCTTGACTCCTGCGGTAAAGATCGAAATCCTTATCCCGGATTTTTCCGGCCGAGAGGAATTTTTGGAACGTGTCGTGGATGCCGGCCCGGAGGTTATCAGCCACAATATCGAGACGGTCAGACGCCTTTCGAAAGCTGTGCGTCCGCAAGCCGACTACGAACGATCCCTCCAAGTCTTTAAAATCCTCCGGCGGCTCAATCCAGTCCTCTTTATCAAATCCGGTTTTATGGTGGGGTTGGGGGAAACCCAAGAAGAGATTGTAGAATTGATGCAGGATCTCCGTGAGGCCGGCTGTCAGATTCTGACGATCGGTCAATATTTATCTCCCAGCCCTAGGAAAAGGCACCTTCCCGTTGAACGGTTTGTTCCCTTGAAGGAATTTGAATTGTATCGCCGTCAGGCCAGGGATGTGGGGTTTAAGCATGTTATGAGCGGAGCGCTGGTGCGCAGTTCGTACCTTGCCGAAGAAGGGTATACGGAGGCCTTAAGTGGAGCCCAATCATAGAGGAAGAAATTTTCTTTCTTTGTTGTTTCGCGTAGGATTAAGCGGAGCCCTTCTCATCTATCTTTTTCGTAAGATGGATACCGCTTCCCTTAAGGAGGCTTTGCAGAATGCGAATTTTGTCTATCTTGCAGCGGGGGCCGTGGTGTTTTTTGTCATCCATGGGATTCTTCTCGTGCGATGGCTCCTCTTTGTCCATGCCTTAAAGCTTGATGTTCCCCTAGGAAGCCTGGTCCGGTATTTTTTTGTAGGGCTCTTTTTCAATTTGTTCTTACCCAGCTCAACTGGGGGAGATCTGATTAAGGCCCTGGGAGTCTGCCAGTACACTCCCCATAAGGCCAAGGTGGTGGCTTCGGTTGTTCTGGATCGTCTGTCGGGTTTCGTGGCCATTGTCTTGGTGGCGTTTGTCTCCTTCGTCGTGGGATACCGCTGGATTCGGGATGTCTCGTTACTGTTCTCCATTGCTATTTTGGGAGTTTTGGTGGCGGTCATTCTGACTGTTTTATTTAACGAGAGGCTTTTTTCCTTTGGCTGCCGGGTGTTCAGCCGATTTCCCAAGGTAAAAAACAGCTTAATGAATCTCCATTATACAATTGCCTTTTTTAAAGACAGCCCCAGCGCGATCAGGGGGGCGATTTTCGCTTCTTGTATTTCGCAGATTCTGCTGGCGTTGACTTTTTTTTTGATCGCTAAGGCCCTGCATCAGAATATCCCTATGGTTTATTTTTTTATTTTTGTGCCCATGATCTGCGTGGTCGCTTCTTTGCCATCGATTGGCGGATTGGGCGTGCGGGATGCTGGCGCAGCCCATCTTTTTGCAAAGGTGGGGGTAGCCTCGAGCATTGCGGTGGGCATCACCTTGATCAATTTTGCGTTTATGGTGGCCGTGGGTCTTTTGGGAGGACTTGTCTATGTCGCTCATTTATCTCCTCGATGGGTACAACATCATCCATCAGATACCGCAATGGGCAAAGAAACATATTGAAGACTCCCGCAATGATTTGATTCGGTTGATTGAAATCCGCCGGCCGCAAGGGAGTCCCAAAAATAGCGTGACCATCGTGTTTGACGGCTCTGCCGGGAGGTGGGCACAACCGGCGTCTCCCTCGGTTCGGGTGGTTTTTTCTTTAGACCAATCCGCGGATGACGAAATCAAAAAGATGGTCATGGGTTCCTCAGCCAAAAAAAGGACGGTCGTGGTGACCAACGACAACGATATTAGATTTTTTGTCCGGCATCTGGGGGCCCGGACAATCAGCGTCAAGGACTTCCTGGGGCCGGTGACCGGATTTTGGGGCCCAAAGGGGGCATCCTCTCCTAAAAAAGGGCCGGGCGAGGGAGAAGAAAAGTATATATCGAAAACCCTAGAGTATAAGATTACCTCGGAAATGGAGAAGATTTGGGTCAACCCATCGAAGAGCCCAAAAGATCAAAGGGGCCCAAGGGACAAACGATGAGCGTCCTAAAAGCCATTTTTCACTATACGATTGGCATTATCTTGGGAATCGGGAATGCCATCTTCTTTTTGTCCGAAATCTTTAAGCAGATTTTTACCGGCCGAGTTCGATTCTCCGAGGTCTTGAAGCAGATTTATGAGCAGGGGATACAATCGTTGGTGATTATCGCTCTGACCTCGTTTGCCTCGGGAGCGGTTTTGGCCCTGCAAGGGTATGTCATGCTGAGCCGATTCGGGGCAACCGAATACGTGGCCCATCTGGTGGCTTTGTCTTTGGTCAGAGAATTGTCGCCTGTGTTTGGATCTTTTATCTTTTCCGGCAAGGCGGGCGCGCGGATCGCCGCCGAGCTGGGCGCGATGAATGTGAACAATCAAATATTGGCCACCCGCACGATGGGGGTGGATCCCATGGAGTATTTGGTTGTCCCTCGGATGATCGCCTGCTTTTTCGTTCTGCCTCTTCTCGTGGTCTTCTCGGAGATCGTTGGCGTGATGGGAGGGTATTTTATTGGGGTGACAGAGGCCAATATCCCTGGTTCTTTTTACATCACGCAGACCCTCAAGGCCGTCAAGTATGTGGATTTCTTTAGCGGTTTTATCAAGACCTTCTTTTTTGCCCTCTTAATCGGATGGGTCTGTTGCTATCAAGGGTTTTATGCAAAAGGAGGGTCTTTAGGCGTGGGCAAATACACAACCCAGGCCGTGGCCTTCTCCTATATTTTTGTGGTCTTGTCGAATGTCCTTTTAACCAAGATCATATTAACCTTGTGGGGGTAAGAGACAAATGAAAATCGAATGGATCAAGAAGAGTTTGCCCTTTTTCGTTTTATTTTTGATGGGTTGCGGCGGCAATATCCCGAAGGAGGAACGGCTGGAGATTTACCAGGCCCCTGAATTGGAAGCGGAATGGATTCGAAAAGGCGAACCCCTTGAATTTGAGGGCGAGTTGTGGTATCCCGTTGACGGCGTGGAGAATCTGCTGGACTCTGAGGTGTATCTTCTGGGGGAATACCGGGGGGTGCAATTTTTTCTTGAGAAAACTGATGTCCGGCCTTATGATCGATTGTATACTAAGTTCGGCCGCCATCGGTTTCGGTATTTTCAGAAGAAGAGCCAATTGTAGAAGTTTCCAATGTTTCCAATGTTGCCGATGGGAAACATGGGCAACTTTAACGAAGAAGAAGTTCATGATCGAAGTCTCCCGAGTTTTTAAGGAACTGGGCGGAGAGCTCGTCTTAAACGACGTCACCCTGACCGTTTCCCCGGATGAGATCCTGGTCATCTTGGGGGCAAGCGGTGCGGGGAAAAGCGTTCTCCTCCAGCATCTGATGGGATTGATGAAGCCTAATCGAGGCTCCATTAAAATCGATTCGGTCGATATTACGCAATTGCCGGAGGACGAGCTTTTGAAATTAAGAAAGCGCATTGGGTATCTCTTTCAGGAAGGCGCGTTGTATGATTTCATGGATGTCTTTGAGAACATTGCCTTCCCTTTGCGGGAGCACACCAAGCTTTCGGAAGCTGAGATTGCAAAGAAGGTGAGGGATATCCTGGAAATCGTCGATTTAACCGGGGTGGAAGAAAAATATCCTGCCAACTTAAGCGGGGGGATGAAAAAAAGAGCCGCCCTGGCCCGTTCGGTCATTTTGGATTCTAAAATCCTTTTTTGCGATGAGCCGACCTCGGGCCTGGACCCGATCTTAAGCCGGGATATCTCCAATCTTATTCGGGATATCTCGCGGAGGTTTCATACTACGACGGTCGTCACTTCTCATGATATTCCCAATTCGCTGCGCATTGCCGATCGGCTCACGCTCATTCATCAGGGAAGGCTTGTTATGACCGGAACAAAAGCCCAGTTTGAAGGCTCACAGCACCCTTTAATCAGAGAATTCATCGGCTGATGGCGGAGGCTTGAAATGGAAGGAAAGGAGAATTTAAAAAAGTTATTGGCTGGAATATTTTTTATTATCGGAATCATTCTTATTGTGACCGTTGTCATGGTGATCGGCATAGAGAAAGGTTTTACCCAGCCGAAATTTTCTGTGACGGTTCTCTTTAAAAGGGTCGATGGATTATCCCTAGGCGCCCCCATCCGTCTTTCGGGAGTCAGCGTGGGGACCGTGGCCAAAATTGATTTTCTGGACGAAAGAATCGACGGCCGGGGGGTGAGGGTGACCTTGAATTTGCTCAAGCGTTATCGAAAACAGCTGGAAAAAAGCACCCGCTTCTCGATTCGGACCGAAGGTCTTCTGGGGGGTAAACTCATTGAGATCACGAGCGATGAATTCGGCCCTTATGTGGATCTGGATTGGCCTATCATCGGAGAGGATCCAATCGATGTGCAGGATGTGGTGGGGGTCTTCACCCAGACCGCCAATGCCACGGTTCAAAGCGCCAAGGCCTTGGAGGAAGTCAAAAATGAACTGACTCGAATTTCCAAATCGGTCGTGCGATTGATGAATCGCCTCGAACAAAAAATCATGGAAGGGAATTTGTTTAAGATATTCTAATTTGGATTGCGGATTGCGAATTGCGGACTGCCCGCAATTCCTTAGGGGAGGTTAAAAGGTGTCTGGTCTCAATCTATCGGGAGTCGATTTTGCGCCTTGGGTTTCCGTGCCGCTCATCTATGTTCTCTGGGTGAGTGTTTTTTTGATTTTAAAGAGGCTGATTTTTAATTCCCTGCGTAAAATGGCCTCCCGGACCAAAACCGAGCTGGATGACGTCCTTATCCGGGCCGCAGATTTTCCGTTGGCCCTCTTGATTTTTACCAGCGGCGGTGTGGTCGTGGAGAGGGTCATCCCCGCTCTGGAAGGGACTCCCCTGACAAACAATTTTCTCATCGGCTTTAAGGTGGCCACGATTGTGGCGATTGTTTTGTTTTTGGACCGGTTGGTCAACGGCTTGGTCCTGGCCTACACGGACAAAGTCGAAATCTTAAAGACATCCTCTGGGTTTGCCCAGGGATTGAGCCGTCTGGTGATTTTGGGCTTAGGGCTGCTGGTCTTGCTGGACAATTTCGGGATTTCCGTGACGCCGGTTCTGGCCTCTCTGGGGATCGGTTCCCTGGCCGTGGCGCTGGCCCTTCAGCCCACCCTGGAGAACTTTTTTGCCGGCATCCAGTTGATTATCGACAAGCCGATTCAGGTGGGACATTTTGTAAAGCTGGAATCCGGAGAGGAAGGATACGTCAATGTCATTGGGTGGCGTTCCACGTGGGTCAAGCTTTTGTCCAACAACATGGTCGTCGTCCCCAATAAAGTTTTGATTAACTCGAAGATCACAAATTATTATTACCCGGGAAGGGATTTGACTGTTTTGGTTGAGGTGGGAGTTCACTACGGTTCGGATTTGGAGAAAGTGGAACAAGTCACGGTCGAGGTGGCCACCCAGCTTCAGCAGGCGGTGCCAGGGGCGGTTAAAGATTTTTCCCCGTTTATTCGGTATCACACCTTTTCCGGTTTTAGTATCAATTTTACGGTCATCTTGCGCGCCCAGGAGTTCGTGGACGGTTATCTGATGAAACATGAATTTATCAAAAGACTCCATAAAAGATACGCTGAGGAGGGCATTATCATTCCTTATCCCATTCGGGCGATCAATTATGTGCAGGAAGAGGCCTTTACAAAATCTGAAAGATCTTAAACAGAGCCATTTAAAAGGATAGAAAGATAGAAGACAAGGAATCCATGTTCATTGCGGGCAATTTGATGATCGCCTTGGCTAAGGTCGTGGATGTCGTTTTAACCCTCGCGTATTGGCTGATTCTCATTCGAGCCTTGATCAGCTGGGTGAGCCCGGATCCCTTCAATCCCATTGTCCAGTTTTTGTATCGAATGACCGAGCCGATTTTGCGGCCGATTCGAAGATTATTGCCTTTAACGGCCATTGATATTTCCCCCATCATTGCTTTTTTGGCGATTATGTTTTTAAAGTATTTTTTGGTGACGACCCTTTTAGATATCGGTTCTCGAATGCGATAGAGATCGCCTCGGTATCATTCCAAGAACTTTAGGAAAAGGAGCCAGGATGTTCGATAAATTAAGCCAGATGATGGAGCTCAAAAAGCAGGCGGAAACCTTAAAGAGGGAGCTGGAATCCCGGACCGTGGAGCTTAGCGAAGGAGGCATCAAAATCACCATTAGCGGTTCGCAGGCCTTCAAGTCCATAGAGATCGATCCCGGCATGCTTAACCCAGAAGACAAGCAGCGATTTGAAAGCCAGCTCTTGCACTGCTTGAATCTCGCCATCAAGAAATCGCAAGGCGTTGTGATGGAGAGATTGCAGGGGATGGCGGGGTCCTATTTTCCGGGATTGTATAACTGACGAAGCTAACACGAACCAGTAGACAGTAGTCAGAAGCCAGCAGCCCACCAGCAGCCAGAGGGATTGTTCGTAACACTGACTAATGGCTTCTAATACAAACGTCCTTGGAAAGTTTACATATACAGCCATCTTGGCGACGAGCGAATGTAAAAATGATAAAGACGTTTGTATTAGCTGCTGACTTCTGAAATAAAGGAGGTAAAAATGCCTTACGATAAAGCTCTCGATGTGGAGTCTTTCAAGGAGGTCAAAGAATTTGAAGACACCCGAATCACCGTGGGGGTGTTTTCTTATAACGACGGCGAGAAGAAACTCCAGATCACCCGTGAGAACAGGGATCAAAACGATGAGTGGCGTTTTACGAAGCTGGGCCGGCTGTCCAAACACGAGCTTAAAGAAATTCTTCCCGGCATCATGAAGGCCGTGGAGGCGATGTGAGATATCTAGAATCAAAACACAAATTCTCATGCGTTTTGGAATGTGTCCTTGATGCTCTGATATCCTGACCTCCACTTCCTGATTTCCTGATTCTCCTGATTCCCGCTTTAAAATGATTGAATTTATACTTTATCAAATCAGTTATACGAAATGAGGTGACCCAAAATGGGCGAGACGTATCTGACCCGGCAGGGTTATGAGAAACTCAGAGAGGATCTCGAGCGGCTGAAAAATGTAGAGCGCCGCCGGATCGCCAAGGCCATTGGAGAGGCCCGCTTGCTGGGAGACATCTCAGAGAATGCCGAGTACGATGCCGCCAAAGACGCCCAGGCCCACTGCGAGGCCCGGATCGCGGAATTGGAAGCAAAGCTCTCCCAGGTCAGGATCCTTGAGAATGAGAACATCCCCACCGACAAGATCTTTATCGGTGCGGTGGTCAGTTTGTTAGATTTGGAAACAGAGGAAGAGATCAAGTACATGCTGGTTTCTCCTGAAGAATCCAACTATGAGCAAAACAAGATCTCTATCGCCTCTCCCATCGGGAAAGGTCTTTTGGGCCACCGGGAGGGGGAGGCCGTAGAGATCCGCGTCCCCGCCGGCACTCTCAAATATAAAATCCTTAAAATCGAAAGGCCGTGAAGAGAGGACCATAGACTGAAGACCGTCGGCCATCCCGATATCCTTAGAAATTCTTAAGTTGAAAAGAAGATATGCTTTGGACACGGTTATCTTGTTGTATCGGAATTTCAAAGATGAAATTCCGATACAACAAGAGGGGGTTTGGGGGATTGTGGGCAATCCCCCAAGGGGTGACAGCGGAAGAATGCGACGAAGAGGAGCATTCTGGAGCGCCAGAGGGGCGATAGCCCCTATGGACAAGATAGTGCCGAACGCAGTGAGGCTTATCTTGGAGGAGGCGCAACATGAAAGTGATAAGAGGGGCGTCAGTCATCGTAATAGGGATTTGCATGACCATTGGTTTAGTGTATGCCCAGGCAGACAGTGCGTCCTATAGCGATAACCGGTTGCTCCTGCAAAATGTTGATGTTCATGGGCAACAACCGGCACCGCCTACAGAATTAACCGTGGAACAGCTTGTCGTCAATATGCTCAAGGCTGAGGAAGCCATTCAAGATATTTCGTATAAAACGAAATTAACAGCCTATACAACGAACCCGGCGAAAGAATTATATGTCTCTTCCATTTGGAAGAAGAAACCGAATTTGACTTTAATGCGTATGGCCTATGCGTGGGGAAGAAATGCAACAACTTTAATCAGGTCTTTCCCGAGTTTGTAGCAACATAGCAGCAGCTTTTCTTTCCTTTTGCTA
>CAZUJQ010000098.1:0-8409 GCA_964620805.1 uncultured Planctomycetales bacterium
GCTCAATCAATTGTAAAATTTAAACTCGTACCGTGAAAATTTTGCCAAACTCAAGGAAAGGAAACTTAAAATGTCAGAATCCAAAAAGACCGCAGAAGTGGAAAGGAAAAGAATGTCTACGGAATCCCCCCACGAAACCCCCCTTAAGAAAGCCGTGGATCTCGAACAAAAGAAAAAAGCCTTGGAGTTGGCCTTAAGCCAGATCGAAAAACAATTTGGCAAGGGCTCGATTATGAAGCTGGATAGTCATGTGACGATGAATGTGGAGGTCATTCCAACGGGCTCCCTGGCCTTGGATGCCGCCTTAGGGATTGGCGGAGTCCCCCGCGGACGGATCGTGGAGGTCTTTGGCCCGGAGTCCTCCGGAAAGACCACGCTCACTTTAAGCATTATCAGCCAGACCCAAAAACTAGGGGGAGTCGCTGCCTTTATTGACGCGGAGCACGCCTTTGATTCCGCCTACGCGCAAAAAGTCGGGGTGCGTCTTGAGGATCTTCTCATCTCCCAGCCGGATACCGGGGAGCAGGCCTTGGAGATCACCGAGACCTTGGTCCGCTCGAATGCCGTGGATCTGATTGTCATCGATTCCGTGGCCGCGCTAACACCGCGCGCCGAAATCGAGGGCGAGATGGGAGACAGCCACATGGGCCTGCAGGCGCGCTTGATGTCCCAGGCGCTGCGCAAGCTAACGGCCGCCATAGCCAAGTCCAAAACCTGTGTGATTTTTATCAATCAGATCCGGATGAAAATTGGAGTGATGTTTGGAAATCCCGAGACCACAACCGGCGGCCGGGCTTTGAAGTTTTATGCCTCGGTCCGTTTGGATTTACGCAAAACCGAAAGCATTAAACAAGGAGAGGAAGTCATCGGCAACCGGGTCCGCGCCAAGGTGGTCAAGAATAAAGTGGCCCCGCCTTTTCGCGAGGCGGAATTCGAGATCCTTTTCACCGAGGGAATCTCCCACTTAAGCGACATCTTAGATGTCGGCGTGGAATCAGAGATCCTTCAGAAATCCGGGACTTGGCTTTCCTTTGAGAATGAAAAGATCGGCCAGGGTCGCGAGGCAGCCAGGAAATTTTTGATCGAGAATCCCCAGACTTTGAATAGAATTGAACAACAGATCTTGGGGAAATTAAAGATACGGTAATTCAAGAATTGAGAAAGGGATAGGCTTATGCATGGCAAAGAGCGAATCTGTTTTCCGATCCCTCAAGGGCAGGGGTGTCTTATTTTTTTGTTCCTTGGTTTAGAATTTATCTTTGCTGGGGTCACCGCAACGGATCTTGTCAATCCTACTTCTTATGCTCAATCCGGCCCCATCAACCTCACCACTGCTATCGAGGAAGTCGCAACCAAAGTCGGGCCCACCGTTGTGGCCCTCAGGACCGAACGGACAGAACGTTACCGCCCCGGGCCTTTCTTCGGCAGCCCGTTTGACGATGAGCTTTTTAACCGGTTTTTCGAGGATTTTTTCGGGGATCAATTTGAGCGAGAATACAAAAGCGCTGGCTTAGGCTCTGGCGTCATCGTCGATCCCGAGGGCTACATCCTCACCAATGAGCATGTGATCCGCGATGCGGACAAGATTATTGTGCGTTTGTCCGATGGCCGGGAAGCCGAGGGAGAAGTGAAGGGTACGGACCCACGAAGTGACTTGGCGATGGTCAAAATCAATCTTAAAGATTTACCCGTAGCCAAGCTGGCCGACTCAGAACAATTGAGGATTGGCCAGTGGGTGGTGGCGATCGGTAATCCCTTTGGCCATCTTTTGGCCAATCCGGAGCCCACGATCACAACCGGTGTGATCAGCGCGTTAAAACGGTCTTTGCCACGCACATCCCGACGGGATATCGATTACACGGACTTGATCCAGACCGATGCCGCCATTAATCCCGGCAACTCCGGCGGCCCTCTGGTCAATCTGGGGGGCGAAGTCGTGGGCATTAATGTGGCCATCTTTTCGACCTCCGGTGGATACCAGGGCATTGGATTTGCTATTCCTATATCGCACGCCAAGCGCATCTTAGGGCAGCTTAAGCAGGGTCAGGCCATTGTCTACGGCTGGATTGGGGTCAGCGTGCAAAATATCGATCAGAGGCTGGCCGATTATTTTGGTCTCCTCAAGCCCGAAGGTGTTTTGGTCTCTGGGATTTGGAAGGGAGGCCCCGCGGAAAAAGCCGATCTTAAAGAAGGCGATATCATCCTCTCTGTCAACGGCCAGAAGATCAAAGATACAACCAGCTTAACCAGGATGATCGGGACAATGCCCCTTGGCAAGAAAGTGTCGGTTGAGATCTTCCGCAAAGGAAAATCTGTCAAGGTCCCGGTTGTGGTGGGGCGGCGTCCGAGCTTTGATGAGGAAGGCCGGGTTGTCGTCCAAGACAGCGAATCGCCGACGCCTGCCGCAGACAAAACCTGGCGGGGGCTCAAGGTCATATCTTTTAATGGCGAAAGCCGTCCGCCCTCCCTGCGGGAAGACAGTATGGCCGGAGTCGGGATTGTTGGCGTTAAGCCGGATTCGCCGGCGGACGCTGCCGGCTTAGCCAGGGGGGATATCATCATCGCCATCAATCAGCAGCCGGTCAATAATATTCAGGATTTTAACCGGATCACTCAGAATTTGAAAGGCGATGGCCTGATCCAGACCAAACGCGGTTTTTTTGTGATTAAAGAAAAATAACGATGTGGAGTCTCTCGCACTCAAAGACGAATTAGCCAAGGCCAAAGCGTATGCCTTGCGATTTCTCAAAGTCCGCAGCCGAAGCGAAAAAGAAATCCGGGACCATCTTGCCCGAAAGTCCTTGACCGAAGCAGTCATTGCCCAAACCCTTCAAGATCTTAAAACCTTGCGTCTCATTGATGATCGTCAATTCGCCAGTGAGTGGATCGGCTGGCGGCTCAAAAAGCCCTTCGGGTTAAGACGAATTTCTTGGGAACTTCAGGGGAAGGGAATTGACAAAGAAATCATTAAAGAGGAAATCCAAAATCAGCTCGAAGGTTATGAAGAAGAAAAAGTCCTCGAAGCCTTAGCCCAAAGGTATCTCGCCCGGAAAAGATCAGATCCCCAGAAACTCAAGAGGCGAGTCTTCGCCTATCTGGCCCGTCGGGGTTTTGAAACAGAGGCCATTCAAAAAGTGATAAATCACCTATGACTGCCCACGAGATTCGAAAACGATTTTTAGATTTTTTTGCCTCCCAAGGCCACAGGATTATCCCCAGTGACTCCTTGGTGCCCAAGGAGGACTCTACGGTTTTATTCACAACCGCCGGGATGCAGCAGTTCAAAAGGCAGTTCCTGGGCCAACTCGAGGGGTACACGCGGGCCGCGAGCTACCAAAAGTGCCTGAGGACCGACGATCTCAGCCGGGTCGGGAAGACCCCTCATCACCATACCTTTTTTGAGATGCTCGGGAATTTCTCCTTCGGTGATTATTTCAAGAAAGAGGCGATCGTGTGGGCGTGGGAGTTTTTAACTCAAACTTTGGGTATCCCGCCCGAAAGGCTCTGGGCCTCGGTCTACAAGGACGATGAGGAAGCCGCCTTCATCTGGCTCCAGGAGGTAGGAATTCCGTCCAACAAATTGTTAAGACTCGGGGACAAGGATAATTTCTGGCCTTCCGAGGCCAGAGAAAAAGGACCCAACGGACCCTGCGGGCCCTGTTCGGAGATTTTTTATGATTATGGCGTGAACCCGGCGTCCCCCTGTCCCAATCCCCACTGCGATCCTAGCTGTGAATGCGGCCGCTTCACCGAGGTGTGGAATCTGGTCTTCACTCAGTATAACCGCAAAGACGGCGGGATCTTAGAGCCTCTTCCCAGCAAAAACATCGACACCGGCATGGGACTGGAGCGTTTGGCCGCGGTTAAGCAGGGCAAAAAAAGCAATTTTGAGACGGATCTTTTTGCGCCGATCGTGAGAAGAATTGATGATCGTCAAGGTGTCCCACCGGAAAAAAAATATATTCTGGCCGACCATATCCGGGGGGTTGTCTTCGCTATCAATGATGGGATTGTCCCATCCAACAAAGACAGGGGATCGGTAGTCAAGCGGCTTATCTCTATTTGCACAGATATTGTTCGTCGCTACAGAAATTCTTCGGAGGAATTCCTTCAGGAACTTGCCGAGAGTGTCATCGATATCATGCAGGAACCCTATCCCGAATTGGTTCGTAACGAAGAACGGATTAAAAAAACAATCCTCAATACCGTTCAAGCTTATGTAACTATACTCAACGAACGGGTTCCCTCATCGGAAAAGGAGATCCAAGAGATTAAAGATGACCGGCTTTTGTCGGACCGCGAGAAAATTGTGCGCTGGGGGATGGTGATATTCCGTTACTATGATACTCATGGGTTGACTTTAGATGCCATCCGTGATGCCTTTGAGGCTAAAGGGATCGCTGATCGTTTTCAGGAGGCCATGGAGGAATTCCAAAGTCACATGGCCGGACAAAGAGAACGCTCACGACTAGCCAGCAAGATGACAGGAACGGTATTCCATGACGAAGGTCTTAAGCTAAATTGTCCTCCAACGGAATTTTTGGGATACGAAAATGTTCAAGCCACCGGCAAGATTCTTAAGATTTTTAAAGATAACCAAGAATTGACGAAGACTCAGCCAGGGGGTCGGATTGCGGTGATGTTGGATCGAACGCCTTTTTATGCCGAAGCCGGCGGCCAGATCGGAGATACCGGCACCATCACCCACGAGAACGCCCGGATCAAAGTGACCGACACCCAAAAGACAGGTGGCGTCTTTCTCCATTTCGGTGTCGTTCAGGAAGGGACTTTCCGTGTGGGCGATCGTGTGGAGGCCAAGATCGATGCTGAACGCCGGCTTTCCATCATGCGTAACCACACCGCCACGCATCTTTTGCAGGCGGCGCTGCGCCAGGTGTTGGGGCCGCATGTTCAACAGCAAGGGTCGCTTGTGGCCGAGGAGCGTTTGCGCTTTGACTTCACTCATCCCCGCGCACTGACCAAAGATGAGGGACATAAGATTGAGGATCTGGTCAATTCGTACATTTTGGCGTGTAATTCCGTCCAAACAGAGCATATGCCTTTAAAAGAGGCCAAGGAAAAGGGCGCCTTGGCTTTCTTTGCGGAGAAGTACGCCGATACCGTGCGGGTCGTGTCTATCGATGGATACTCCAAGGAGCTTTGCGGCGGCACGCATTTGAATTTCACCGGACAAATCGGCCCCTTTAAGATCACCAGCGAAAGCGCGGTGGCCCAGGGTATCCGTCGGATCGAAGCGGTGACAGGTTCTTTTGCCCTGCGGTTTATGGCCAACCGGGAGTCCCAACTTCAGGCCATTGCCCAGAAACTGCGCTCCACCCCCGATGCGGTTGTCGAGCGTTTTCAAACGGAGGTTGCCAGACTCAAGCGGCTGGAAAAAGATCTGGAAGATCTCCGTTTAGAAATGATCAAGAATTCTCTGGACAAGATTTTCGAGGACGTTGAAAATATTGGGAAAGTTAAGGTCATCACCCATGCCTTTAAGGACCTGGATGCGAATCTCTTGCGCAAGGCCTCGGATCTCATCAAACAAAAGAGCCGGTCGGCGGTCATGGTGCTGGCTTCTGAGAATCCTGAAGGGACAATGGTTTTAGCGGTGGTCACCGATGATCTGATCAAAAAAGGCCTTAAGGCCAATGATCTGGTGAAAGACTTGGCTTCGCTTATGAAGGGAAGCGGCGGTGGGCGCCCAGAGTTGGCCCAGGCGGGAAGTAAGCATAGGGTGGATTTGGGGAAGGTTTTGAGAGAGGCGAGGCAGATGGTTAAGAAACAGTTGAAGGAAGCGACATGAAAACCCTCAAACACACCGGTCAGCGGATTCAGGCGATCTACAACCGCAACCTTTTTGCCAGAAAAAAGCATATCGGCGAGAAGGTGTGTCAGATTATCGAGGATGTCAAACAAAGTGGGGACGAGGCCCTCATCAAGTACACGCGGCGCTTTGATGGCGCGAAATTGACGGTCAAACAGCTTCGGGTGGAGGAAAGTGAGATCAGCGGCGCCTTCCAGAATATCACCAGCGATTTTGTGACGAGCCTGAAGTTCATCATCAACAATGTTGAGGTTTTTTATAAAAAACAGCTTAAGAAACCCACCCGCGTTAAAGATAAAGAAGGGGTCCTTTTAAGAGAGCAGATCCGGCCGCTTCAGTCCGTGGGGATTTACATTCCCTCGGGAACCGCGCCGCTGGTGTCGACCGTTTATATGACTGTGATTCCAGCGAGGGTGGCGGGCGTCAAAAGGATCGTGATCACGACCCCACCGAACAAGGACGGCCAAGTGAATCCTTACATCTTAGCCGTGGCGAACCTTTTGAAGGTGAATGAAATTTATAAAGTGGGCGGGGCTCAGGCGATTGCGGCCCTGGCGTTGGGGACAAAGACGATTCCCCGGGTCGATAAGATCATTGGCCCGGGCAATATGTACGTCACCGAGGCCAAAAGGCAGCTTTTTGGATACGTGGATATCGATATGCTGGCCGGTCCAACGGAGCTCGTCATTTTGGCCAATCGTCATTCCAACGCGGATTATGTGGTTGCGGATCTCGAGGCCCAGATGGAACATACCGGCAGCCTGGCGATTTTGGTCACCACCTCCAAGCAGCTCATCCGTCAAATTCGAAAAAAGGTATCCAAAGGGTACATTATTTTTGCGAAGAACATTGAGGAGGCCGTGGGAATCGCCAATGAGCTTGCCCCCGAGCACCTCCAGATTTTGACCAACAATCCCTCTGCCATTGCCAAGAAGATCACCAACGCCGCGGCGATTTTCTTAGGGCCGTACAGCCCTGCGGCGGTGGGAGATTATGTGGCCGGCCCCAGCCATGTTCTGCCAACCCTGGGGACAGCCCGGTTTTTTTCGGGGTTGTGCCTTTCGGATTTCATGAAGACCAGCCACGTCATATCCTATTCGAAAAAGGCCTTAGAGAAGGTGCGTGAACCCTTGGAAAAAATCGCCACGATCGAAGGACTCAACCGGCATTCGGAGTCGGTGAAGGTGAGGTTTTGAGTTGATCTTAAGAAGTAGCCGCGACCATTGAAGTCGTCAGGGTATCTGTGGTATAGTTATAAACAAAAATTAGGAAAAGCCTTAGAAAGGAAAGTCCTATTATGGCCATGAGTAATATCAAAGCTGAATTAAAGTCTATAGCACAGAAGCTCCCTCCCAATGCATCATACGCCGATGCGATGTACGAACTTTACGTTCGAATGAAAATCGCTCAAGGAAAACATGTGGCCAATGAAGGGCGCGTCATTTCCCATGATGACGTCAAGAGAAGATTTGCCAAATGATGAAAATCGTTTGGACGGAATTGGCGGTCGCAGACCTCGAAAGCATTCGCTCTTACATTGCCCATGATTCACAAGTGTATGCGGATGCCCTTCTTTCTGAAATCTTTAGTTCCACCGATCAATTAAAACAATTTCCTAAATCGGGTAGAATTGTCCCGGAGTTGGATGAGGAAAATACACGAGAACTCGTTGTCGGGAATTATCGTGTCATTTATGATATTGTTGGTTCGTTAGTCAGAATTTTGGGTGTTCTCCATGGGGCTCGATTATTTCGGAATCCTAAAGGAAGGAAAGATTAGCCATGAAGGAACGTAGATCCCAATTAGAACGAAAAAGCAAGGAGACCCAAATCAAAGTGGAGCTCAATATCGATGGCCAAGGAAGAACGAAGATCAGGACCAACATCGGCCTTCTGGACCATATGCTGGAGCTTTTTGCCTTTCACGGCTTTTTTGATCTGAGTTTAGAGGTGAAGAAGGCGGATTTGAATGTAGACATCCACCACGCCAACGAGGATGTGGGGATTGTGCTTGGCCAGATTTTTAAAAAGGCTTTGGCCGAGAAGAAAGGGATTCGTCGTTTTGGGTCGGCATTTGCGCCGATGGAGGATACGTTAGGGCACTGTGTCGTGGATATTAGTGGAAGAGGACATTTAAAGATTGGATTTGTTGAGATGATGACTTTTCTGCGGCCACGGCCTCCGATCAAAGAGGATGAGGATGGTTATAGCTTTAAACACCTCGAACATTTTTTAGATTCTTTTGCCAAAAACCTTGGGGCGAATATCATCGTCACAATCAAAAACCCGAGCTCTTCCGCTGATCTTCATACCGTCATGGAAACTGTGTTCAAATCGTTGGGCCTGGCCTTGGATCAGGCGACTCAGATTGATCCCCGACGCAAAGGGATTCCTTCGACGAAGGGGATCATTGATTAATGACCAATAACCAAGATACAATAACCAAACAAATCTCAAATCTCAATATTCAATTTCTAGACATTTTTTTGGTTATTGGTGCTTGAATATTGGTTATTATTTGATGATTGTATCTTGTTGTATCGGAATTTCAAAGATGAAATTCCGATACAACAAGAGGGG
>CAZUJQ010000099.1:0-8183 GCA_964620805.1 uncultured Planctomycetales bacterium
AAGTGCCGCAGTATTGGAATTGAGCGCCTTCGGTTTTTTCGGCATGGGGTTTTGGGACAGCGGTGTCATCGATGGCCATAACGCCCTTGAGAGTAGATCGGGTGGTGTGTTGATTCTGGAGGATTTTTAAGCGGACATCGTTAAGTTGATCGATGCTCCAGTCTGATTCGCTAAAGAAATATTGGAGTTTTTGATAATCGAGGTGTGGGTGCGTTTGGCGATTGATGATAAATTGAGTCGTTTATAATCGAAGAACATGGCGTAGATCATTTGGCGGAAGACCTTCATTTGGGTCTGGGAGAATAGCGGTTGAAAGTGGGTGAGGAACTGGTCTATGAAGCGAATGGGTTTGGAGAAATGGGACATGCGTTGCTCCTTGTTTGGTGATGGTTGAATGATGGGATGTGCTTATAATAGCAGGATTTACGACGAGGAATCAAGAGGAAATGTGGAAAATTTCATACAACGCATTGAAATTACGCAAGTTATGGAGCCGCGAATTTTACGTAAAGACAATTTTTCGAAGATACGGGAGTAAAAATATTTTTTAACAAAGTACAGCTCCTATTTAGTATCAATCCCTTGAGCATTACACCCCCGCGAAAAAAATTCGTTGTTCAAGCTCGCCAATTTTGCCTCACGTTGGGAGACCGGACACAGATCACGGGTATCCTGAATTTGAGTCCGGATTCCTTCAGCCGGGATGGAATCTTAGTAAAAACCACGAAAGATTTGGGCCGGATCAGAGAAATCGCCGAGAAGCTCATTCATGAAGGCGCCGATATCCTCGACATAGGAGGGGAGTCGACGCGTCCCGGATCTTTGCCCATTTCAGCGCAAGAAGAAATTTCTCGTGTCATCCCTACGATTCAAATGCTCGCCAAAAAAATCACAGTGCCGATCTCCATTGATACCTATAAGCCGTTAGTCGCCCGACATGCCTTGGATGCCGGTTGTAGCATCATCAACAATATCATGGGAGTAAACCCCGAGCTCTCTCTTCTTAGGATGGTTCAACGGTATGATGCGGCCCTTGTGCTCATGCATATCCAGGGCAATCCGCGCACGATGCAAAAGAGGATTCATTATAGAAACCTCATGAGAGAAATCAAAGGGAAACTGCGCGAATCTAGAGAAAAATGCTTGGAAATCGGAATAAAATCCGATAAAATCATAATTGATCCTGGCATCGGGTTTGGAAAGACCATCGCCCATAATCTGAAGTTGATTTGTCGTTTGAAGGAGTTCCAAAGCCTGCAATGTCCCCTGCTGGTGGGAACCTCCCGGAAATCCTTCATAGGCCGTATCTTAAGCAAAGATGTCCATGATCGTTTAATGGGAACAGCGGCAACCGTTGTGTGCGCCATCCTGAACGGAGCCCACATCGTTCGTATTCATGATGTTGGTGATCTCCGGGATGCGATTATAATGACGGATAATATTCTGAATTACGAAAAATGCCTTTTGTGATCTGGTCAATCGTCCAGCCCATCCTGGAAATCCTCATCCTGTGGATTGTCTTCTATCGGATTCTTGTTTTTTTTGAGGGGACAAGAGCCTTCCAAGTTTTGAAGGGAATCGGTTATCTTCTTATTGCCTTTCTCATTTCTCAGATTTTGGGTTTAGACACTTTGAATTGGCTTTTGACGAAACTGTTTGCCATCTCGATTATCGCGCTATTGATCATTTTCCAGACGGAACTGCGCCATGGGTTGGCCCGGCTAGGGCAGCAGCATCTTTTTAGCGTGGATCTGGCGGAATCGGAAATCCTGGCCATCATCGAGGAGATTTCTACCTCAGTCTGGCGGCTCTCTCAAAATCGCCGAGGATGCCTTATCGCCATCGAGCGGCAGACTAAACTTAAACCGTACATCGAAAGCGGAATTCCCGTGGATAGCAAGGTCTCTGCCGAGCTGATCCAAAGCATTTTTTCCTCTCAGTCCCCTTTACACGATGGAGGCCTCATCTTAAGCGGAGAGCGCATTGTTGCCGCCTCTTGTCTTTTTCCCTTGTCCGATAACTCCAGTCTCAATAAACTCATTGGGACCCGTCATCGGGCGGCATTGGGTTTAAGCGAACAGACCGATAGTGCAGTTCTCGTGGTTTCCGAGACAACCGGAGATGTCCTTCTGGCCGTCGATGGACGGTTTGTTTCCGTGGCGAATGAGGAAAAGTTGATCAATCACTTAAAGAATCTTTTGCTCAAAAAGAAGAATAAGAAAGAATGATCAAACGCTGGATCACGCACAATTTTGCTTTAAAGTTGATTGCTCTGTTTTGGGCCGTTGTCACGTGGTTTTATGTCAATGGGGAGTTGCTGAAATAGTCCCCCTTAAAACGATGTTGGACAACAAATTTCTAAGAATCCCTATCAGTTTCCACCAATTTCAATTGTAAAAATAAGCCAAAGACATGCCTCAACTCGGAGTGAATGTCGATCATGTGGCAACGCTGCGCCAAGCCCGTCGAGGCCGGGAGCCAGACCCGATGGCGGCAGCCAGAATTTGTGTGACCGCCGGTGCCCACAGCATTGTCGCTCATCTTAGGGAGGACCGGCGCCACATCCAAGACAGGGATGTTAAAAACCTCCGGAAACTTGCCCGGACGCGTTTTAACCTGGAGATGTCCATACATCCAGAGATTGTGAATATCGCCATGGCCATCCGGCCGGATCAAGCCACCATCGTTCCCGAACGCCGGCAGGAAATCACAACCGAAGGTGGCTTAGATGTTATCGCCTTTTTCTCTAAACTGCAAAAGATCGTCATACCCCTCAAGGGCTGTAGAATTGAGGTCAGTCTTTTTATTGATCCTGTCAAGGCTCAGATTGAAAAGGCCCACGAGCTGGGGGTGTCAACCATTGAGCTTCACACCGGACGCTACGCAAATGCCAAGACCGCCAGCATTCGACAAAAAGAGCTTAAGAAATTAAAAACCATGACCGCCTTCGCCGTTGGTCTCGGACTCAAGGTGAATGCGGGCCATGGTTTAAACTACGAGAATACGAAAGCCGTCGCGCAAATCGAAGGGATCCAAGAGCTCAATATCGGCCATGCCATTATTAGCCGGGCGGTTTTTGTGGGGTTGGAGGAGGCGGTTAAGGAGATGGTGGGGTTGGTGAAATGAAAATCCTGGGAACCGGCATTGACATTGTTGAAGTCGATAGAATCGCCAAAGCCATCGAGCGCTGGGGCGACGGCTTTCTCAATCACGTTTTTACCAAAGAAGAAATTTCTTATGCAAAAAAGATGCGAAATCCCAGCGAGCATTTGGCCGCCCGGTTCGCTGCCAAAGAAGCCGTGTTCAAAGCCATTGGCAATGACCCCACAATCAGCTGGAAAGACATTCAAATCAGCCATGATAAAGATGGCAGACCCATTTGTCTTTATCGAAGGAAGAATCTCAAAAAACACCAAACCCTAATCTCGATATCCCATACCAAACATTATGCGGTTGCCAACGCCATTATTACGTCGTAAAAAGGATGTTCATAAAAACGACTTTGGTCATGTCTTGATTTTGGCCGGCTCTCGCCGGCTTTTGGGCGCGGCCGCCTTAAGTAGCCTGGCCGCCATGCGCTCTGGTGCTGGCTTGGTGACTGTGGGGATCCCGGAGAGCCTCAATTCTGTTATCCAGAAAAAAATCTCCTCGGTCGTGATGACCCTGCCCTTGCCGCAAACACCTGAACAATCCCTGGCGCTCCCAGCCTTTGGACTCATTCAGAAATTTAGTTGTGACGCGCTGGCCATGGGACCGGGCTTGTCCCGACATCCCGAAACCGAGAAGCTGATCTTAAAGATCATTGGCCATACCCAAAAACCTGTGGTGATCGATGCGGATGCGCTCAATGCCCTGGCCACCAACATGAATGTCCTTCGACAAACGAGGACCTTAAAGATCCTTACGCCTCATCCGGGTGAAATGGCCCGTTTAACGAAACTTAAGACAGATTTCATTGAAAGTAAACGGCTAAGTATAGCGAAAGAATTCGCCGCCAAGTTTAGGGTGATTGTAGTTTTAAAAGGACACCGGAGTGTTGTGGCTTCGCCGGACGGAAGGGTCTATGTCAACACCACGGGAAATCCCGGCATGGCAACCGCCGGCTCGGGGGACGTCTTAACCGGGATGATTGCCGCTTTCTTGGCGCAAGGGTTAAAGGGTTTTGAGGCGGCTAAAATAGGGTGTTATCTTCATGGAAAAGCAGGCGACCTCGCGGCCAAACAAAAGATGGCCGTCTCCCTGATCGCTACGGATATCATTGAAAATATTCCCCAGGTTATTGGAAAAGAGAGGAAACATTATCCTTGACATCGATTGGATTTATTTCTATAGTAAGGGCGCTCTTAAATTTAAACTTGATTGCAAGGAGACAACGATGCTAGCCTTTTCCTTTTTAATCTTCGGTATATTTTCCCGGCTGATCATTCATATCGACAACTTCACGCCCGTCTTGGCTGTGGCCCTTTTTAGCGGGACATATTTTTCCAAACGATACGCCATCCTCCTTCCCCTGTGCCTTATGATCATTTCGGATTTCTTTATCGGTTTCCACAATACAATTTTATTCACGTGGGGAGCAGTGGCGTTGATTGCGCCTTTGGGTTTTTGGATTCGTCAGCGAAAAAGTTCCGTGAGGATCCTTAACTCCGCCATTCTTTCCGGATTGATCTTTTTTGTGGTGACCAACTTTGGCGTGTGGTTGGCCGGGGATTTGTATCCGTTGACTTTTAATGGCCTGCGAGAATGCTTTGTTATGGCCATTCCTTTTTTTCGAATGACCCTTTTGAGCACCCTCCTATACACGCCTTTGATTTTTGGTGCTTATGAAGGGATGGCCCGTTTGGTTCAAAAAACAAAATGGGCCCATGCTCTTTTAAATGTTTAAGGTTTGTCTCTTTCGGTCCCCCGCAGGCCTAAAGTGAAGGCCTTTGACCCGTTTTCGCTTGCTTAAGGCCGAGTCCTTAATCTTGTCGAAGGACGAAGCAAGGGGCGGGGGTTAAAAGGGAAGCTTGTGAAAATCAAGCACGGTCCCGCCGCTGTGACTGGATATCAGACCTTTTAAGATGCCATTGTTTGCTTAAGGCCGATGAGAAGGCTAAAAGTTCGCCTTACCTTGAGATGAATGTTTTCGGATTTGAGATAAGGCATCCAGGAGTCAGAAGACCTGCCAGGAGAGTTTAGTCTTTCGAGACTGCGCGCGACAGTCCATCGAAACGCATATATTTTTGGGAATTTAAATCAGGGAAAACTCCCAATCGAATAATTCGATTGGGAGTTTTTTTATGAAAGGAGTCGCAGAAAATGAGACAGATGTTCTTAATCCTCATGATCCTCAATTGGGTAGCCGTCGCACCGTGGGCAGCACCGGGAGATCCTGTTGAACTAGAAAAGATTGTGGTGACTTCGAGCCGTATGGCGCAGGCCAACTACAAGCTTCCCTCGAACGTCACAGTCATTGACCGGGAAGATATCACGGCCTCCGGCGCCCAAAATATTTCTGATGTCTTAAGGCAGGAATTGGGGGTTAACGTCTATGACACAAGCACGGTGAAGACCTCTGTTGTGGATATCCGGGGGTTCGGCGATACCGCCACCCGGAATGTTTTGGTTTTGGTCAATGATCGAAAAGTGAATTCCATCGATATCTCCGGCCCGGATTTGATCCAGATTCCGTTGGAATCCGTGGAGAGAATCGAGATCATAAGAGGGGCAGGTTCGGTCTTGTATGGGGATAACGCGGTGGGAGGCGTCGTCAATATCATCACCAAAAAAGGAAAAGGGGATTTGTCCGGTAAAACGACTTTTAGCGGCGGCAGCTATCATACCCGCGGCGGCGATGTGGAACTCTCTGGTTCGAAGAAAAAGCTCTCCTATTATCATTACTCGAAATACTACGACCATGGAGGGTATCGTTCCAACAGCGAGCTTTTAAGCAAAGATTTCACAACAAGAATAGGATATGATCTTTCCAAAAGGCTCTCGGGGGATCTTTGGATGGTTTGGCATGAAGATGGCTATCGGCTACCTGGCGGGCTCAACGATACAGAGTTGCAAACCTTAGGCCGCCGGGGTTCAGCCAATGAAAACGACTTTGCCTCCAGCAAAGACCGCTCCGTCAAACTCAACCTTGATATTTTACCCTGGCCGGAAGACCTAGCGTGGGGGCATGTCACCTTCGATTATTCCTACCGCAACCGCGACACCTATGCCTTGTTTGATTTTGGGGCCTCCGGGGCAACGGCCACCAAGCGCACGATTGACACCCATGGGATTTCTACAAAATATATTTTTGATCATGAGCTGTTTAACTGTGACGTGAATTTTGTGACCGGCCTCGATTATTACGATGTGGAAAACGATATTTTGGGAAGCGGTGCGGGATTGAGCATCAGTACCGATGATTTGACGATCTCCAAAGAAGAATTGGGAGCCTATCTCTATGGCGAGTATGAGCTTATTCGGAAGCTCTTTGTTAACGCGGGAGGGCGGTACCAAAAAGCCTATTATACGTTTGATCGAATGGATACCCCCTTTTATGAGACCCGAGATCCCAGCGTCCAGGCCTATCTTTTTGGGTTAAAGTATGAATACGCTCAGGCATCAAATGTCTACCTCAATGTCCAACAGACCTTTCGATTCTTGGCCACCGATGAATGGTATGACACGTTTGCGGGACTCAATACCAACCTCAAGGAGCAAACCGGCATCCAATACGAAGTCGGTTTAAAACACAATTTTGACGACCGTCTGGTTCTAAGTATTACCCCCTATTGGATGGATATTAAAGACGAGATCTTTTTTGATCCGGTCAGCATTCCTTTTGGTTCGAATCGTAACTATGACAAGACCCGTCGAAGGGGTCTGGAAATCGGTAGTGAGGTGGATGTGCTGAAATTTATTGAGATTCCCGGAATCCGCAAGCTGGAATTCTTCTCCAATTACACCTACCAAAAGCCGCGGTTTCGCGATGGGACTTTTGACGGCAAAGATATTCCCTTGGTGGCGCGTCATCAGGCGACCGGTGGAGTTAGGCTGCATTGGGGGAGGTACACTCAAATTTCTTTGTCTAGCTCTTATGTGGGATCGCGTTTTGCGATCAACGACACCTTAAACGAGACACCGCCGGTTAAACCTTATTATACTTTGGATTCTAAGATCGCCTGGAGCTTAAGCTCTTGGGAGGCCTTTGTCGCCGTCAATAATATTTTGAATGAAAAATATTTTAGCTATGTGGTCAAAAGCACAACGTCCACGGTTAAGGATCATTATCCGGCCCCCGAGCGGAATTTTCAGGCAGGGGTGGGGTGGAGGTTTTGAGGATTCTCGTTTTGACTTGAGCCCAAGGATATCCGGCCTTCGGATTACGATGATACGATTTCACTCTGCGGTCGAGTTGTTTTTTCTGTTCGTCCGTTAAGATTATTGATTCTGGTAAGGAAAATTTAGAGCAGCTCAATTCTCAATTTTTTTCCAATGGCCAAGGCTGCCCGCTCCAGCGTCAGAAGTGTTACAGAGGTATTGGAGGGCTCAAGCAGCCTGTCGAGGGCAGAGCGACTTGTACGCATCTTTTTAGCTAGGTCTGTTTTGGTGAGATGCCGTTTTTGCAGCATTTGTTCAATTTGAAAGGCAATGACTCTTTTTGTAGCCGTAGCCTCGGTTTCGGCTAATGTTCCTTCTTCCTTGAGAAAATCATCAAAATTACTACCCAAGTGTTTATTCTTTTTCATGGTTCCTCCGCATTGATAACTGCGCCATGCGTTTCCTGGATAAGTGAAGATCACTGGCAGGTATTTTTTGAGACTTTTTTATGAATCCGTGTAAGAGTACGATACAATCATCATAAATGGTAAAGATAACACGGTAAATTCTGTCTGCCAGTTTTGTCCTGATTTCCCACAATCCACGTTCTAGCTTTCTCACCAATGGCATTCCTAGGGGCCAGCCAAACTGTACAGTCTTAATGTCTTCACCAATGGCCTTTCCTTCCGTTTGAGATAAGTTTTTTAACCATTCTCGAACAGGCTCATTTCCTGTTTCTGTCCGAAAGAAGATAACCTGGATGGGATGACGCATGATCATTGTGCAAAGTAAGCGTACCATATTTGGTACCTTTGTCAAATAAAATTTCCAGGTCTTTCCCGAGTTTGTAGCAACATAGCAGCAGCTTTTCTTTCCTTTTGCTA
>CAZUJQ010000100.1:0-8164 GCA_964620805.1 uncultured Planctomycetales bacterium
CAATCAATTGTAAAATTTAAACTCGTACCGTGAAAATTTTGCCAAACTCAAGTATTGATCATTGTTTGGGTATTGTATCTTGGTTATTGAGATTTCTATACTTCCTTTATTTCACTTAAACACAACCTTAAGGCCCTCGCCTTGACCAGCGTCTCTTGGTACTCCTCATCGGGCCGGGAATCGGCCACGATGCCGCCGCCCGTCTGGGAATAGATCCTCTTTCCGTGGTTCAAGAGCGTGCGAATCAAAATATTAAAATCCATATTGCCCGAAAAGCTCATGTAGCCTAAGGAACCGGTGTAAATGCCCCGGCGGGTCGGCTCCAATTCTTCGATGATCTCCATGGCCCGGATCTTCGGGCAGCCAGTGACCGAGCCCCCGGGAAAGCAGGATCGCAGGACATCAAATCCATCTTTGTCTTTCTTAAGCTGCCCTTCGACGGTGGAGGTGGCCTGAAAAACTGTCTGGTACGCTTCCAGCGTGCGCATGGCCTTGACTTTGATCGATCCGTACTCACAGACCCGGCCCAGATCATTGCGTTCCAAATCCGTGATCATTAACAATTCCGCCCGGTCCTTAGGGCTGATCAGGAGTTCTCTTTTTTTCTTTCGATCTTCCTCGGCGGTTTCACCGCGGGGACGGGTGCCCTTCATCGGCCTGGTCTGAAGACGACGGCCCTCCAATTTGATAAAACGCTCCGGAGAATTGCTTAAGATCTGAAATGATCCGCAATGAAGAAGGCTTCCAAAAGGACAGGGTGATATTCCCCTAAGCCGGCGATACAATTTTACCGGATTAAAGCGGCCGCTGGGGTTCCATTCGAATCTCTGGGACAAATTCACCTGATAAACATCGCCTTGTCGGATGTATTCCAAAATCCTTTTGATCGCTTTCCCATAATCGTGCCTTGTAAAATTGCTATTTAGGGGGCTAGGAATAGGCTCTCCCCGGGAAGGCCTCCCAGAAATATCCAGGGATTTCGCGGGTCGCGGAGGATACCTCTTCAAACGGCCTATAATCCCTTCCAGGCGGCTTTGCGCCCTTTTTCGTCGCAGGTTGGGATTTCTCTCCGGAAGACCGGAAGAGGTGACAATCAGCTTCTTTTGAAAATGATCAATGGTAAGGATGCAATCATAAAAGCCAAAAAAGGAATCCGGGATAACCGGGTCCTTCTTTTTGATCTGCAAAGGGATATTTTCCCAGCGAAGCCCCAAATCATAACTGAGATACCCTATAATGCCGCTGCCCAGAGGCGTGGGACTTTTTTCTCGAGATAAGCGGGAATGCGGATGGGCGTAGTGAAAAAATCGTTTTTTGAGGGCCACCAAACTGTCCTTCCCCTGCTGCTGAAGAATCTCAAAGGGATCAAATCCGATAAACGAAAACCGGCCCAGCATCGGATCTTGCCAGCCCTGGAACGTTCCGGCCCGGGACCTTCTGGGTTCAGGGCTGGGCCTGCCGCTGTCGAGAAAGAAGACAAAGGGTTCTTCTTTAAACACGTCTAAAAGACTTATGGGGTCCTCTGGAAAATCAAAAATTTTAAAAATGTAATCGGACACGACTCCTCTCAAATTCCTTGTTGCGCTTTAGAGACGACCACCCAGGAAGGGACAAGGACCGAGGGCCGGAAGGACAATTTGGCGCCTTGCATATTCTTCATTCCGAAATCGTCCATCACATTGATGAATTTGTATCTGGCCACCGACGGATCATCGCAAAACGTCCGGAAAAGGTAAGCAGCCAGCCCCTTGGTCGTCAGCTCGGTGATCTCAAAAAGGATGCAGAAAACCTCCTCGTTTAAGGGAAGGCCAAAGCTGTAGCCATGGATTTTTCCATCCACCTGGACAACGCGCCCTGTCAGACCCAATTCTTTGAAATATTGGAGCGCCAGCCGGTGGACGGATCTATTCTCCTGGATCATCTGACGATAAATGTTATCAGAGTATTTTGACGTTCTATTTTTCGCCCAGTGCTCGTAAAGCCTTAAACACTCTTCGAGCATCTCCTCCTGATAGGGGAGAAATTTATAAGCATAGTTCTTAACAAAGAAATTATAGGACCATCTTTTGGATTTAAAGGCATTGCCTCGAAGAGCAATCAAGTCTTTTCTAAAATAAAGATATTCGTGAGCCTTCGGATGAAAGGAAAACCCTTCGGGAGAGAATTGTTCCCGACAGGCCAAGGGGACGTTTTCGATCCGGGCCGCGGCTCTCGAATTAGGGTTTAGATTCATTCTTTCAAAACATTTGTCGATTGTTTTGGGAGAGCAAACCTCCTTTCCCAAAGGCGGAAGGTAAAGAAAGGTGCCGGTCCCATTATCGGCAAAAACACAGAGATGTCCATCCATCGTTTCGAATTCAAAATCAAAGAAATCGCTCCAGATAAAAAAACTGGCAAAGGAAAAAGCGGATAAGGGTTGATGGCTTTCCTTTAAAAAACCCTCCAAGCGATCTTTTTGGCCTAACAATCGAAGTTTAGCGGTAGGCCCGCCTGCCAAGTCAAGGGACAATGGGCGAGCAGGCGCTTTACGTGGCCCGATGGTAAAAAGATATTCCAGCTCTTCTTCATGCTCGGGATATTCTCCCATAAGCGCAGGGTTCCTATCCAGGAAACCGGCGACTTCGGGGTCAGCAAAGAATCTTTTAAGATAATCGACGTATTCTTGGAAATCTTGACTGTGTCTTTTTTGCTGGATAAACGGGCAATGATGATGAACGGTGAGGATGGTTTCCACATTGCTTCTGGTCATCACAAAAGGATAAAGCTGGCATTCGAAAGGCCGGGTGGGATAGATCCTGCAGGTGTTGGTCTTTGCTTCAAAAAAAGAGCACAGATGATGCCCCTGGCAGGAGACCGTCTTGATGTGATGGTCGAGCATGATGGCCTTGGAGAAGATTTCCTCTGCCAGTCCCTTTTTAGCCGTCTGGATTTCTTCCTTCGCCACTTTGGGCCGCCAGGGGCTCCGCTCCTCTTTAAACCGGCAGCAGCCGTCGCATTTCAAGCAAACTTCGGAGGGGACGAATTGTTTAAGCTGCATCTTAGACTCTCTCCTGACTACTGGCTCCTGGCTACCGATTCTCTACTCCCCGACAAACTGCAAAACCAATTTCCTCTCTCTCGGCCGATTATCAAAATCGATCAAAATGATCTGCTGCCAGGTGCCCAGCATCAATGTCTTATTTTGAAAGGGCAGGGTTAAGGATGGGCCGATCAAAGACGCCCGGAGGTGCGCGTAGCCGTTGCCATCGTGCCAGGCCTTATCGTGGTGATATCGCCTGCCCTCTGGAATGAGCTGTTGAAATATCTCTTTAAGATCCTTCACCAGGCCTGGTTCATATTCACACGTCGTGATGGCCGCGGTTGATCCCAAGACGTGGATGGTGACAATGCCGTTTTTGAAGGACAAAGACTGAACACATCTTTCAACTTGGGGCGTTATGTCCAGGATGTCTGTGTGGCCTTTTGTGGACAGGCTTAAAGTTTCGGTCGTAATCATGTGCTTTTTCCAAGGATTTTCCTCGAGCCGAAAACCCTTTTTCAAGGTGGCATTTTATCACTTCCGGATTGGACTGGGAAGTTTTTTGAGAATGGGATTGCAATGAGTGAATCGGCCTCTTATAATGGCCACGATTTGATCAATTTTTCAATATGGGTAAAGCCTTGATATGAAATTGTCCCTCATTATCCCTGTTTTTAATGAAGAGTCGTGCATCCCCCTTCTCAGGGAACGCATAGGACAGGTCTTTCATCACAAAGAATGGGATTACGAAGTCATCTTAATCAACGATGGGAGCACTGATCAAACCACAGAAAAGATCAAAGAGTGGATTATGACCGATCCCCACGTCATTCTCTTGGAGCTCTCCCGCAACTTCGGACACCAGGCTGCGATCACTGCTGGGCTGAAGGAATCCCAAGGAGATTGTGTGGTTATCATGGACGCCGATCTCCAAGACCCCCCCGAACTTATTCCCGAAATGCTCAAAAAATGGCAAGAAGGAAGCCAAGTGGTTCTGGCTGAACGCTCCTCCCGCAGCGAAGTAGGGTTAAAAAGGTTTCTTTTTATTTTTTTTTACCGGGCCTTTGATCTCTTGTCCGATTTCCCCATCAAGATAAGCTCAGGGGTTTTCAGCCTTATAGACCGGAGGGTCGTTCATCACTTGCTTTCTTTACGCGAAAAAAACCGCTTTATTCCTGGATTGCGTAGCTGGGTAGGATTCTCAACGACAAACGTTCATTACGAGCGCCAACCTCGCGCCGTGGGAGAACCTAAACAATCTTTGCGCCGCCTCCTTAGATATGGGTTTGATGCGATTTTCAGCTTTAGTTACAAGCCCCTTCGCTTTAGCTTCTTTTTCGGCTTGATAATCAGCGCCTCTTGCTTTCTCTATGCCCTCGTTTTAATCACTCTCAGGATTCTAGGAATTAATGTGGTGCCCGGGTTTACCACCACAGCGGTGGCCATTTTTTTTCTGGGAGGCGTGATTCTCATCAGCAATGGGATTATCGGCGAATATCTGGGTCGTGTTTACGATGAGGTCAAGAACCGTCCGCTTTTCATTATTTCCAGGAAGATTTCGCGCCCGTCCAATAACACACGTTTCTCAATTGAGGAATACACTACCCCACAGCGTAACCATGAATCCTGAAGAATATGAAAGACTTGCCGCCATCGAACAACATCACTGGTTTTATCAAGGCAAACGGGCCATTGTATGCGGATGGATTAACCGTTTCCTGCGTTTACAGCCCCATCATCATCTTTTGGATGTTGGAACGGGGACAGGATTGTTCGTTGAAGAATTCCAAAAAACATGCCGGGCAACAGGAGTCGAAGCTTCTCCCAGGGCCTTGGAGATAGCCTGCCGAAGAAATCCTCAAATTTCTCTTATCCGCGCTTCAGTGACTAACCTGCCTTTACGTAATGCATCCATCGATGTATCCACGGCCCTGGATGTGTTAGAGCACGTCCCGGATGACCACCAGGCATTTGCTGAAATGCTGAGGGTAACCAAAAAAGGGGGATTGATTGCCATCACCGTCCCAGCCTTTTCTAAAGCCTTTAGCGACTGGGATGTGGCCTTAGGACACGTACGCCGATACGATTGGAAAGACTGCCGTCTGCTTATAGAGGGAATGCCTGTTCTATGCCTTGAAAAGCGCTACATTAATAACATCTTATTCTACCCCATCTTACTTTACCGAAAATGGCGCAAGAGATACCCTCATAAGGGATTCGGTCGTCTTGAAGACAAACTTCCGCCGCCCTGGATGAATCATCTTTTTTATCAATTATTTGTGGCACCTGCCATGTGTCGCTGGTTAAGGGTGCCTTTCGGACTTTCCATTCTCATGATCCTTAAGAAAACATGAAGAAATATCCATTGGTCCGTGTCAATTTTTTATTCTTCCTCTTAGTAGGGACAGAACTCTTGTGGTTGGTTTACGAGATCTTGGGCCGGAGAATGGTTTTGGGGCATGATGCCTTTCATCATTTTACCATTCAATATTATTTTTTGAATTCCATGGCCGCTCATGGAGAAATCCCCCTGTGGTCTCCTTTCCTGACGCACGGTTCAACAACCCTCTGGTGGTACACGATCCAAGGGACAGTAGGCTTGTTGGCCAACAGCCTGATGTTGTTGGGAGAAAAACTCAAAGAAGCCAATTTCTTAACGATCTTCTATCTTGGTATTTTTGTGGATAGACTGCTTTTGTTGGTTGGAAGCTGGCTTCTGTCGCGCCGGTATTTCAAATCCCCGGTAACTTCCTTTTTTGTCTGTAGTTCCATCCTGGCCTCTACCATCGTCGGGACTCAATTGAAGTTTACGCTTTACCTTTTTTATGCCATCCCCTTGATTCTCTATTTCGGCCACAGGTTTCTGGAAACCGGCCGCTGGCGGTGGGTATTTTCAGCCATGTGGTTGTTTGTCCTGCAGACAATCGGCAATGATGCGTACTTTATCCCCGTAAGCTCCCTTGTTGTTGCGCTTTATTTTCTTTCTTGTTTGCTGGATCAACCGGAACGTTATTCAGAAATTCTTAGACGTCTTCAATTTCGGGCCGAGTTCTGGATTTGTCTGATTCTAACGGCAGTTCTTCTATCTTTCTCATTCATCCTGTTTCGTGCCGGCGTGGATTCTTCTTGGACCGCCCACGCCGGCATCGGTCGGAATCCCGATGGCAGCGTGCCCCTGGATGTATTCTTAAGTTACGCCGGCAACACGGATCTCTTCAAATGGGAAGAACTCCTTTTAAGGACTTCTCCGGCCATGGACTACACCCTGTACATCGGATTTCTGTCTTTACCCTTGATCATCCTTGGTCTTCTTTTCCATCCGGGCCGAGAAAAATATCCTGTTTTGCTTGTTGTTCTGATTATGCTTCTGTTTAGCATGGCCAGCTTTGTATCGATCTTCTTTTACTACACTTGGCCTCTGATGAAGTTTTATCGCCACCTGGCGCTCGTTTCCCCTATTATAAAATTATTTCTATGCTTTTTAGCCGGTTTTGGCTTTGAGGTCATGTTCTTTCAGACATCGGTGCTCTCTGAACGCAGGCACCTGCTCTATCGCTCAGCCTTGGGCGGGCTTCTGCTGTTTACCGTTTCCATGCTGCTTGCCCAAATGGCCTGTGAACCGTTCTATGCCTATTCCGTGGCGGGCAATCTTGTCAAACTGGGTTTGCCGGTTCTCTACAACATATTTGAGGAAGATCACCTTATCCCGCATCTGGCGGACTCGGCGGTATGGGCATTCTTGTTGTCCTTGATCTTCTTTGTCTTGCCATTGATCGATCTCAAAAAATATGCCTCCAGCTTCCTTTTCATCACCTTGCTGATCCACATGCTCGATCTCTTCGGTTACCATCTTTCCCAGCACCAACTGCGCAGCTTTCCATTGAGCGCCCAAGAACACCAACTGATGAAATTCCAACCCATGCCTTATCTGGCGACACGCAACGAGGCCTCCTGGGGAAACAATCCTCGGAATTTTATTTTCCTTACCCCAATTTCCCTTTTCCAAGTGTATGCCCCTGTAACCAATTTCCTTTTCACAGATCCTTTGGATACGCAATACCGCACCGACCTATGGCCCAAACCTCTGGACACTCTGCTAAAAACCTATAACGATGCCAACCAGACTCAAAACCCTCCCTCTCGCCTTTTGAAGTTTCCCAAAAACCCGGCTCTTCTAAAAATAAGCGGCTTTAGTGAGGATAAAATCCAGTTTTTTTCCAATGGCTATTTTGTTCCCAATCCTGAGACCATGGGTAAAAATTTGACTCATCCTAACTACCCAGGAGACCTTCTGTTCTATCAGTCGGTACGGCCACAATATCAAAACCAAACGGCCCCTACACGCGTGCCTCTGCCATCCTCCTCTGTTTATCAAGCAGGGCAAGGGGGCCTCGGGGGAGAAAAGGTTCGCCCCTTGGGGGGCTGCTCACACCTTACAATAAAAGACGCCGAAAGCCCGGGTAAGCGAAGGAAAGCGCAAGTTCACCAATCAGGAATTGAAACGGGAAGAATTTCCGGATTACTAGACAAAGATCAGTTATCACGCACTGAACGTGTGGATGTGCCCTACCGGGTTACACGCTTTACACCAAACCAAATCACCATTGAGGCGGACACGGGCAATCACCCTGAAGTATGGATGCTCTACGCCGACACCTGGCATCCCAACTGGAAAGCCACCATCAATAACGAACCAACAGAAATTTTTATTGGGGATTTGGCCTACAAAGCTATTTTACTTAAAGCCGGAAAAAACATCGTGCATCTGTATCACGAATCCCGGCATCTTTCTCTTTTAATGAAATTTTTTATGATCAACTCAATTATTGGATTGGGGCTTTTAATCTATATGGTGGGCAGATGTTGTTTTAAAATTGAAAACCAAATTTAACTCACCCCACTCCCTCCCGTGACGGCCCGGTCAACACCCACCAAAGACAACCCCCGCTCATCCTTGGCCGCCAGGAGCATGCCTTCGGATTTTTCTCCGCGGATCGTGTCATTCTCGAGATTATTATGACTCTTGCAATGACCAAAAGGATGTGATATATTCTTACCAAAAGTAATACCAATCAAAGGGGGGTGTCCCGTGGGAGGGTCCGTCAAAGAAAAGGTGACCGTCAGCCTTGACAGAGAACTGGTAGA
>CAZUJQ010000101.1:0-8100 GCA_964620805.1 uncultured Planctomycetales bacterium
TGCATGCCTAATCCACGCCGCCAGCGTTCACTCTGAGCCAGGATCAAACTCTCCGTAAAACAACTTGGCTTTAAAATTGGCTTGGGAAGATAATAAGTTGTCAAAGATCAAAAAAGATTTTTAATCTTTTAGAAGCTAAACGATGAAAAATCTCAAGTATGAAATTTGTGACAGATAAGATAAGAAATCTCTCGAAGACATTCACCCCATGGTGCATCCTTTTCGAAGGCGGGATAAGAATATCAAATTGAAAATACTTTGTCAAGCCCTTTTTCGATTCATACCATCTTTATTTTCTTGAGTTTGGCACTTTTTCGGGCTTTTGGGCCGTATTTTCAGGTAGTTCTCGTCGAGAAAGCAATTTTGTGGTATCGAAAACCTGTTTTTGCGATCCGAGAGACTTTTCCGACGACAAATTCGAAAATTTGCCAAACTCAAGTTTATTTTCTGATTTTCTACAAAAACAACGCCGTAAAATTATCGGCAAGGATTGAGGACTTCTGAGATTCTGATAAATGAGAATTCGAAACGGTGGCGATGGAATCCGCAATGTTTTGATTCGCGGGATAGTCGCTGCCCCACAGGATATGTGAAGGATCCGCCAGCTCCAAGGCGCACATCAAAGAAGCGGCGGATTTGGAGCCGCTGGTATCAAAATAAAGATTCTTGAAATACTCCGAGGGCGGCCTGCCGAGATCCTTGACATAGTCTCTTCTGCGCAGCATCGCATAGGTCGTATCAAAGCGCTCTTTAACGATCGGCAGAACCCCGCCATAGTGGGCAAAGATGAACTTCACATCCGGAAACTGCAAAAAGACCCCGCTCATCATCATCTTTCCGATGCATACCGAGACATCTAACACATACTCTAAGACCGGAGTCAGCAAGGGATCCCTCACACGGTCTTCACCGATCGGGTTCAGGATCTGCGGATGGACATGAATCACCATTTTATTCTTTTGGGCAAATTCAAATACGGGAAAGAACATTTCACTATCAAGATATTCTCCATCGTAACTGGAGGCGAGCGAAATGGCTTTGAAATGAAAACCCTGGATCCGCTTTAACTCATCCAGGATGGATTGCGGATCATCAACCGGTAGGATGCCGGCGCCCAAAAACCTCGAGCGGTGCTTGGCGACTATCTTGGCCAATTCGGAATTGTAGACCGTGGCGACCTGAGACCACCCCCCCATATTGAGATGAGCGTCGCTGGTAGGGTAAAGCAAAAGCGCCTTCTCGATAGCGTAAGCATCCATGGTTTGAAGCTGTTTGTCCGCATCCGACCAGAAGACCTTAAAGAAGGTCGTGTTCTGGGCTACAGCCGGGGGAATGCAGTGGCTATGAGTATCGAAAATCTTTAACATAAATTAAGTGTCAAGTTGTTTAAGGGAATCCAGAATCTTTCTTTTCTGTTCTGATTCGAACTCCTGGCCATAAAACCGCAAAAATATTTCCTTTTTAAGTTCTTGTGGAGAAATGTGTGGATTACGCTCCAGAATCGAACTGCGGACAATTTCTTTGGCCGTATCGAACATGGAGCATCCCATCCGTAGCCGTTCTTCTGGTGGACGCTCCATCATCATCCGATGAAAACGGGACTCCATAGATTCGGATTTATCGAATATCATTACACCCTTTGATAAACGCTTTCCAACCCTAAAGCCTTCACCCACTGATCAAGATAAGCTCGGTCCAAAGAACTGACCGACCTCTGCAAATTCGCGACATCCTTCAGTTGCAGTTCGGACAGGCTGTCCTTCGCCCACAGCAATTTCGCCAGAATCAAATCTTCCGGTGAAATCAGCCAAATTGGGGCATTCCCTAGGGTGACTTTCTTGCGGCGTTCGAACGCAGCCCCCTGCCATGCCGAATCTTTCCGCAGAATAAAATCTATTTTCATAACGTACTTGGCATGGATAAGATTGAACATCCCCTTTTTTCGGACCCCATCGGTCACCATGTCCTGATCAACAAAGAAATCATCTCGAAACAACCGAAAGAATGTTTCTACATCGGACGCCTTCATCTCGATGACAATGTCGATATCCCTGGTCATACGGGGCGTCGTGTAATAGTTGGCAGCGATGGAGCCGGAAATCACATAAGGGATCCTAGCCTCATCCAGCCGCTGGGCCACTCCTCTGATAACTTCTAATTCTTCGCTCATTGATCTTTGAAATTTTATGTCCCCAAAAGCGGCCTTTCTAAATCATCCGGTTTTCCTGGAGGACCTTCTCCACTTCGGTAATTGACTTTTTTAATTCCGGCAGAAGGATGACATTGAAGGAAACTCCTTTGGCGGTGGGGACCATCTCGTCCGAACCTTGGGTCATGGTCCAGACACGGATATCGATTAAATCGTTTCCTTTAAACTCCCGGATCCCCACCCGAATCTCTTGAAATTTGTTCTTCTTAAATGTTGTTACTGTTTTGTCCATCGCGATTTTCTCCTTTTAATAGCAAGCTTAAAATTAATATTTTTTTATAATATTATTGCGTGTTATAATTTATCGCAATTATAGAGAAGAAGTCTGGAGAATTCAATGGAAATATACCTTGCGCGAACTCAGGGGTTTTGTGCCGGCGTGGCCAGTGCGGTCGAGATTGTGGAGCGGGCCTTGACCAAATACGGGACGCCTTTATACGTCTTTCATGAGATCGTGCACAATACTTTTGTGGTCCAAGACCTCCAGAAACGCGGGGTTGTTTTTGTGGATGACCTCTTCGAGGTCCCGGACCGGGGCCGAGTGGTCTTCAGCGCCCACGGGGTTTCCCCTGCTGTCATCGAAGAGGCCCAATCAAAAAATCTTCAATATATCGATGCCACGTGCCCGTTGGTCACCAAGGTCCACCGGGAAGCGGTCAATTTTTCTAAACGTGATTATGAGATCGTCTTGATCGGTCACAAGGGACATGAAGAGTTGATCGGGACATCCGGATATGTGACGCCCCATCTCCTTCATATCGTGGAGAATGAAGAAGACATCGATAAGCTGGACATCGATCCGGAGAAGACCGTGGGTTATTTAACCCAGACCACCCTCTCCGTCTCTGAGACACAGTCTTTAATTGAGCGATTGAGAAGACGATTTCCCAAGCTGGTCGCCCCGCCCCGGGAAGACATTTGTTATGCCACCCAAAATCGGCAAGAGGCGGTCAAAGAATTAGCAAAAATTTGTGATGTTATTATCATCTGCGGTTCGCCCAACAGCTCTAACAGCAATCGCCTGCGGGAGACCGGGGAAAAAGAAAACGTTCCGAGTTTCATTGTCGATACCGCCAAGGAGTTCGATATAAACCTCTTAGAAGGTAAAAAAATGGTTGGGATCAGCTCCGGCGCCTCGGTGCCGCGATTGATTGTTGATGAACTGATCCATCGCATCCAACAATCTTATCCGGATACGATTGTGAATTCTTTCCCGGATCCCGAGAAGAATATTGTCTTTCCGCTGCCGGCGATTTAATTTATTTGCGGTTAACATTTTTGGGCAATTGGGAATTGTGATTTGTTTGGAATTTGTTTATTGGAATTTTATATAAATGCCCAAATTCATTATCGACAACCTAGAGCATGAACTTCCGGAAGGGACACCGCTGGCAGAGATCTGCGAGAAGTCCGGCGTGCCCTTTAGCTGTAACTCCGGGGTCTGCGGGACGTGTCAGATCGAAATCCTAGAGGGCCAGGATAATCTTGGGGAGTTAAATCAGGAAGAAAAGGATTTAGGGATGGATCGCAATCACAGGCTTGGCTGCCAGTGTGTAATTTTACGAGGGATCGTCAGGGCCGGCTTTTGAACGCTTCCATTCTTATGACTTTCTGTGAGTACGGAAATATTCGTTGGCAAGGATAAAAACATGTTCTCCCTTTCTTTAAGAAAACTAAAAGAGGAGGATCTAAAATTCGAGTTGGATGACCCGAGAACCGGCGCCCTCGTGACCTTCGAAGGCGTGGTCCGCGATCACAACGAAGGCCGGAAGGTTGTGGGGTTAGAATACGAAGCCTCGGAAAGCCTCGCCCAGAAAGAGGCCGGGAAAATCTTCGCGGAAGCCAAAGAGAAATTCAATATCTTCGAGATCAAATGCGTGCACCGCGTAGGAAGGCTTTCGATCGGTGAGATCGCGGTCTGGATCGCAGTGACCGCCGCCCATCGGGAAGATGCCTTTGATGCCTGCCGTTACGTGATTGATCAAATCAAGGAGCGTCTCCCCATCTGGAAAAAGGAATACTATGAAGACGGCGACTCAGGATGGATAAACAGTGAGAAAGCCCTCCATCACAACTAAAACCGGAGACAAAGGCCAAACCACTCTGTTCTCCGGGGAGAAAGTCTCCAAACATTCCCCCCGCCTGGAAACGTACGGCGATATCGACGAATTGGTAAGCCTCCTCAGCGTCGCCCGGCATCACGTCCAAAATAAGAATGTTCAGGACGAAATCCTCTTTATCCAAAGAAGTCTTTTCATCGTAAGCTCAGAGCTGGCCACGACGGCCGATAAGCTTAAAAAACTGCCGAAGCGTGTTGACGAAGAAATGCTGGATGCACTGGAAAAGAAAAGAATCGCCCTGGAGGAGCAGGTGGAACTCCCGCGGGGTTTTGTCATTCCGGGAAACACGTTGGGATCGGCTTATCTCGATTATGGCCGCGCGGTCATCCGTCGCTGCGAAAGGAAAGTCGTGGCCCTTCTGGAAGGCAAGATTGTGGAAAATGAAATCCTTCTCGTGTGGCTTAATCGCCTCTCGGATTACCTGTATCTTCTGGCCCGTTTGGAAGAAGGGACGCCGTTGTTGGTCAACCCTTCGACTCCCCGTCCTAAAGGATGGGGCTTGCTCAGGATTGACTCTGAGGGGCGAAGCCCCGAATAAGTCAAAGGACCCTTAAGGTGAACTCAACTCTATTAAGTCAATCCCATATCGATCTTCATCCCCACGCCCACTTGTGTGACTACACTACCTTCCATCTGGGCGGCCCCTGCCGGCTTTTGATCACCTGCCAGAATCCTCAACAACTCGAAGCCACGGTCACTGGATTGATTAACTCCAACGAGGAATTTATCCTCATGGGCGGCGGCTCTAATTTAGTGGTGTCAGATCACGGACTCGATTGTGCGGTCATCCGTTATCTCAGCCGCTCCCCTCTTATCCACCGAGAGGGCATGGATTTGATCGTCTCGGGAAGCACCCTCCTCGATCATCTGGTGGAGTTTGCCTTGGAGCAGAGTTTGGAAGGGGTCAATTACGCCTCGGGAATCCCGGGAACAGTCGGTGGCGCGATTGTGGGCAATGCCGGTGCCTTTGGCAGGCAGGTGGGAGATCATTTGCGCTCGGTTTGCCTTTTTACCAAAGACGGGGTCAAAAAAGAGGTCGATCCCTCCTCGCTCGGGTTCCGGTACCGGCATTCCAATTTAAAAGAAACCGGGGACATCGTCTTGGGGGCCCGCTTTGCCATGACCGCCGGCGAGCAGGGAAAACTCCAGGCCGAACGCCAACAGATTCTGGAAACACGTCGGCAAAAACACCCGAATCTCCAAACTCATCCCTGCGCCGGAAGTTTTTTCCGCAATATCGAACCCACCTCAAAAGCCGAGCGCCGCCAGGCGGCCGGATGGTTCTTGGAACAAGCCGGCGTTAAAACCCTGTGCGTGGGCGGCGCGGTGATCTTCGAAAAGCACGCCAACATCATTATTAAGAGGGATTGTTGCAAAGCACAGGATGTTTATGACCTCTCCCTCTTAATGGCAAAAGCGGTCAAAGAAAAATTCGGGATCGACTTGGTGCGCGAGGTGCGGCTGGTGGGGCGGTTCCCAGGCATGCCGGAAAAAATTAATCAATTGATATGGTGAGGATTAATATGTCAAAGACTTCAGCCAATGTCGGTGATCATGGATGACTTGAGAGAAAAATCTAAACATGTTTAAGTACGTGTTCCCCATGATCATGTTGGCGGTGGCCGTCATGCTATTTATGGATGCCTCAATGTTTGCGCTTTATCGTGATGATCCTGTGACAGGGAGAATCGGGGAATGTTATACCACGATTTAACGACTATTGAGACTCAAGAGTCCATCATCTTGGATTCGAGCAGTTGAGTTGATCATGGCCTTGGCTACCCTAAGCCTTCTTGTATTCGTCATCCTCGTATGGAAAAACTCATAAATAGGAAAATTACCTCGCCTAATGGCAAACGCCATTAAAAGGAGATTGGGTCTAGGTTAGCACGTGAGGTACGCCCAGCCTTAAAACCTTCCAAGACCAAAAAGGAATCGGCTCCCTCCCGATCCTCCAAACCCAAAATCACGGAATCCGGAAGCGGCGTCTCGATAGGGATATCGATGGCGATGTACTGATCGTGATTGTGATTCTGAGCAGCTACAGATAAGGAAAGGGACTTCAAATCGGCAGGATTAACACCGTCAGCCGAGGGATCAAAAACAAAGGAACGCTGGCCCCAGGTTCCATCCGGCACGCCGGCAAAATCAAAGCTCTGAGCCGAGGGATTCCAGTTGATCGTCCGGCTCCAGTTATCGTTGGACGGATTCACGGACGGGACCGTTCCTCCGGTTGTCCAGCCAAAAATTCTAACAAGAACGGTTCCTGTGGCTCCCGGCGTATCAAACGGCTCCAACCGGCCGCGATTGGCAAAAACATTCACCTGGAATTTCGTATCCGCTGGTACGGAAACCGAGATGGCCTCGTGGACTAGTTTGTAGCTCAGATCCGGCCCATAATCCCCGGGCCGTTTAAGGCCAGTAAAGAATGAGCCGTTGGGAGGCGATAATAACGTGGGATTATTGGCTGGATCCGCAGGATCAATCGAAGGATTCACAGCCGGGCTAAGGCTAGCGACATAATTGTTGTTGGGTCTGGTTACTTTCCATCCATTAAGATTCCCAGACTCAAATCCAATGTTGCTGAATAGAGGGGAAACATCTAAGGTCTCAGCCTGAGCATTGGGCACGCCAAACCCATTGAGAATGGCTAAAAAAGCAAAGATTATTACTCTTTTCATGATTTTCTCTCTTCCTGTTCTATTCGGGGTTCACTCCTCCAAGATAGGCCTCACTTCGTTCGGCACTATCTTCCACAGGGGCTTCGCCCCTATGGCGCTCAGAAATGCTCCTTTCCGTCGCATTTCTTCGCTGTCACCCCTTGGGGGATTGCCTGCAATCCCCCAAACCCCCTACAGTTGTTGTATCGGAGCAATCTTTTGAAATTCCGATACAACAGGTTCATCCCCTGGATCCTAACTAAAGGATATCCTACAGGAGCGATTTATTCAACATGAAAGTAAGATTAAAGCCTTTTTCGGCGAAAAAGAAATCGGCTCAGTCCCAGTCCCAGCAAGGCTAAGCTGGATGGCTCAGGGATCGGCGCGGCAGGGATATCGGCGGCAATGTACTGATCATGGTTGTGATTCTGAGCAGCTACAGATAAGGAAAGGTATTTTAAATCGGCGGGATTAACACCGTTAGCCGAGGGATCAAAAACAAAGGAACGCTGGCCCCAGGTTCCATCCGGCACACCGGAAAAATCAAAGCTCTGAGCCGAGGGATTCCAGTTGATCGTCCGGCTCCAGTTATCGTTCAAGGGATTCACGGTCGGCGTTGAAGCGTTGGTTGTCCAGCCAAAAACCTTCACAGAGACACTTCCTGTTGAGCCGGGAGTATCAAATGGCTCCAAACGGCCGCGATTAGCAAAAATATCCAGACGAAAGATCGTATCCGAGGCCACGGAAACAGGAATGGCATCATGAACCAGTTTATAGCTTAAATTCGGACCTTGGTCTCCGGGACGTTTAAGGCCGGTGAAAAATGAGCCGTCCGGGGCCGTTAATAAGGTGGGGTCATTGGCCGGATCAGCCGGATCAATCGCCGGGTTTACGGGTGGAGTAAGAGTCGCGACATAGTTGCTGTTGGGTCTGGTCACTTTCCATCCATTAAGATTCCCTTCCTCGAATCCCACATTACTAAATAAAGAAGATGCATCTAAGATCGCGGCTTCTGCCGTTTGGAGACACCCCAAACTCAACGTGAGTAAAAGTAACAGGTCTTTCCCGAGTTTGTAGCAACATAGCAGCGGCTTTTCTTTCTTTTTGCTAC
>CAZUJQ010000102.1:0-7934 GCA_964620805.1 uncultured Planctomycetales bacterium
AATCAATTGTAAAATTTAAACTCGTACCGTGAAAATTTTGCCAAACTCAAGTAAGGAAGATTAGGGACAGCACCCAGCGCTGTCCCTAATTTAATCATAATGATCGACCATGCCCATATTTTAAAGATTTCTGCAGAGCTGTCACTTTCTGCCTCTCAAGTCCAAGCCACAGCCACCCTTCTGGATGACGGCGCCACTATCCCTTTTATTGCCCGCTACCGCAAAGAAGCGACCGGCAGCCTGGATGAAGTCCAGATCACGGCCATTCGCGATCGTTTGAATCAGCTAAGAGAATTGGATAAACGCCGTCAGACGATCCTGGAATCCATCGAAAGCCAGGGAAAGCTGACCGAAGAACTGAAAGAAAAAATCCTGGAAGCCGAGACCATGGCGGTTTTGAAAGACCTCTATCTGCCGTATAAACCCAAGCGCCGCACCCGGGCCACCCTTGCTAAAGAAAGGGGCCTGGAGCCTTTGGCCCAGAAGATCTGGCAGCAAGAGGAGATCGACTTGGAAAAGGAAGCCCAGGGCTTTCTCCATCCCGAACAAGAGATCAAGACGATCGAAGATGCCCTTTCTGGCGCCCGCGACATCATGGCCGAATGGATCAATGAGGATGCCCAGGCGCGCTCTAAGATGAGAGATCTCTTTCTGACAAAAGGTGTCTTTAAATCGAGGGTCATTAAGGGAAAGGAAAGAGAGGCCATTAAATTTAAAGATTATTATGACTGGCAGGAGCCGGTCGCCACTGCCCCATCTCATCGGATTTTAGCGATGCGCCGCGGAGAAAAGGAAGAATTTTTGACTTTGCGCCTTTTGCCACCGGAAGAGGAAGCCATTGCGATCTTAGAGGGATTGTTTATCAAAGCCCAGAACGCCTGCGCCGAGCAAGTCCGCCTGGCGCTTCGGGATAGTTATAAGCGATTGTTATCCTTGTCGATGGAAACCGAAATCCGTCTGGAAACCAAACAGAGGGCGGATCAGGAAGCGATCAAAGTTTTTGCCGAAAATCTCCGCCAACTTTTGATGGCTCCGCCTTTAGGGCAAAAGAATGTCCTGGCCATCGATCCGGGGTTTCGAACAGGATGCAAAGTCGTTTGTCTGGATCGTCAGGGAAAACTTTTGCATAACGATACGATTTATCCGACCCAATCCGAAAAACAGATCGCGCAGGCCGTGGAAATCGTCAGCGATCTGGTGCACAGATTCGCAATTGAGGTGATTGCCATCGGCAACGGCACCGCCAGCCGCGAGACAGAAGCTTTTATCCGTAGTCTCAAGCTCCCTCAGGAAATTCAGACGGTGATGGTCAATGAAAGCGGCGCCTCGATTTATTCGGCCTCAGAGGTGGCGCGCGAGGAATTCCCAAATTCCGATGTCACTGTGCGCGGGGCGGTTTCGATCGGCCGCCGGCTCATGGATCCTTTGGCGGAACTCGTCAAGATCGATCCCAAATCCATTGGGGTCGGCCAATATCAGCATGATGTGGACCAAGTATGGCTCAAACAGAGTCTCGATGATGTCGTCATCAGTTGTGTCAATCAAGTCGGAGTGGAGGTCAATACCGCCAGCAGAGAGCTTTTGATGTACGTTTCCGGGTTGGGGCCGGCCCTGGCCAAGGCCATTGTCGACTATCGCAATGGCAAAGGCCCATTTCGCTCGCGCAAAGAATTCTCCAATGTCCCCCGATTGGGAGCCAAGGCCATCGAACAGGCCGTGGGCTTTTTAAGGATTCGCGATGGCGAAAATCCCCTGGATGCCAGCGCTGTGCATCCCGAAAGTTATGCCATTGTCGATCGCATGGCGGCGGATTTGGGATGTGCGGTTATGGATTTAATGATGGAGGAAAAGTTGCGCCAGCAGATCGACCTTTATAAATATGTGAATGACAAAATTGGTTTGCCGACGCTCATGGACATTAAAAGCGAGTTGGCCAAACCCGGCCGGGATCCGCGCCGGCAGTTTGAAACGGTCCAATTTGAAGAGTCTGTACAGAAATTGGAAGATCTTAAAAGCGGCATGAGGCTGCCCGGGGTCGTGACGAACATCACCAATTTCGGCGTCTTCGTGGACATTGGTGTTCATCATGATGGCTTGATCCATGTCAGCCAGCTGGCGAACCGTTTTGTTAAGCATCCGGGGGATGTCGTCAAGGTGCATCAAAAGGTGGTGGTGACCGTGCTGGAGATCGATTTGGAAAGAAAGCGGATCGCCTTGAGCATGAAAGACGACCAAAGGGAATCTAAAAAGGCTGGTTTTCAGGGAGGTTAGATTCTTCTGGAAAGCAAATTCTGAATTTTGTTGAGGAGATCTTCAATTTCAAAAGGCTTGATAAGGTAACCATCGGCTTCCGCCAGTCCTTCCTGGGAGAAGTCCCCTTCTTTAAGCATTTGCCCTGTGGAAAGGATGACGGGGATATGACGGGTGGTGGCATCGGATTTCATCTCCTGGCAGATCTGGGCGCCGTCTTTGCCAGGCATAATCATATCCAATATGACGAGGTTGGGTGATTCCTTCTTAATGACGTCCAGCGCTTCTTCGCCATCGGTTAATCCTACAACTTCATAACCGCGCGGCTGGAGGATTCTGCGGGTCAGCTCAATCAAGTCTTCCTGATCATCGACAAGGAGAATTTTTTCTTTCATTTGATCATGGTCATTCTACATCAAAAGATCAGGAAGGCAAACTAAAAATTTCAATGTCTATGAAAACCAAACCGTTTTTCATATCCCTTGTCTTTGGAATTGTAGGGCTTCTTTTGTTCTTATGGGGGACCCATCCTAGCAGTGTGAAGGAGATCGACAAACACATTCAACGTTTTGAATTTCTTTCCCAACCCTACCATATCGACCGAAAATACAAATCCATGAAAGGGCCTTCCGGCAAGGAATCGATCGTCCTTCAAAAGGATGTTAAGGCTCCTGAGCTTTTGTGGATCGTGAGTTACCGTTCCCGGATGGTTGGGGAAGACGGCTCTACGCCTATGCCGGAGGAGTTTATGTGCCACAGCAACCTGGATTTCAATCTGGAAAGCCGGAATGTCGCTTTTGGCCGCACCACCAACGAAATCCGCAGAATATCGACCCTCTCGCAAGGGTTGTTTTCTGTCCGATTTCCGCCGGGATTTGGAATCCCCGTCATGTCCTATGAGCTGTTGGATATCGAGACGCAGGTCTTGAATCTGAATCTCCCCAATCCCAATGTGACGGTGAGACACAAAGTGACCATTGAATATATCCGGGATAGAGACTTAAAGAGGCCTTTAAAATCTTTGTTGACCGTGGGGGCGCAAGGGCTTGTTTTGGTAGAAGGGAATAATCCTTTTTATGATTTAAGTCCTGACGAGTCTCAGGAGCATGGACCGGGTTGTTTGATTGGAGAAACAGCCCATCCCACTCAGGCGAGATACACGGATCGCTTTGGCAATCGTTTTACCGGACACTGGGTGGTCAAGCCCGGCCGGGAGGTCAACACCACCTTGGCCACCAAATTTATGAATATCCCTTTTGACACAACGGTGCACCACATTGCGGTCCATCTTCATCCTCTTGCCGAATCTTTGGAGCTCAGGGACCGCACAACGGGAAAGACCGTGTTTAAAAGTTATGCCGAGAATTTTAAAAAAGGGCTCGGTCTTAGCCGTGTGGACACGTTTTCCAGCCGTAAGGGGTTACCGATCTATAAAAATCACGAATATGAAATCATTAGTGTGTATAATAACACGGCCTCTGAAGATCAAGATGCCATGGCCGTCATGGTGTTATTCTTATTCGATAAGAGCTTTAAGAAACCTTGAGTTTGGCAAAAATTTGCCAAACTCAAGTTGAGGAAGAAAGGAGGAAGTCATGGGCTTGAGTTGGACAAAGAATTCCAAGGATATTGGGCTTTTGATTATGCGGGTGGGAATTGGTATCATGTTTATGTACCATGGGTGGCCCAAGCTCATGGGAGGTGTTGTCACATGGGAGAAAATCGGAGCGGCCGTCGGGAATTTTGGCATCACCGTTTATCCCGTGGTTTTTGGTTTTCTGGCTGCTTTAAGCGAAAGTCTCGGTGGGTTAATTTTGATTTTGGGGATCTTTTTTAGGCCGGCATGTTTTTTTCTCCTCACAGTTATGGTTGTAGCTGCGACCATGCATCTTAAAAGCGGAGATGGATTGAATGTCGCTTCTCATGCCATTGAATTGGGGGTTGTATTTTTGAGTCTGATTTTTATTGGGCCGGGGGTGTATAGTTTTGAGAGAAAATGAAAAGCCTTAAGAGAAAATATGTCAATTCTAAAAGGTTTGTTAATATCATTGGTATTTTCGAGTGCGACTCAGATTCTCTTGGCTGAATCTCGAAGGGTCGATCCTGTCTGGGGAAGCCTGCGCGATTACAATAAAGTTTTCATTCAAAAGGTTATACGGGTCGATACCTTTATTCTCGAGAGCGGAGAAAAAATCCGGCTGATCGGACTAAGCGCTCCCAACCCACCCCGCAAAGGGCCCCTGCCCAAAAATGAATTTGGGATTCCCTTGGAGAAAGAGGACCCTACCAATTCCCTTGAAGAACAGGCCCTGGGATTTGTTAAAAACCTTCTGGAAGGCCGATACGTCCGACTGGAATTCGATGTTCAGAAAAAGGATGAAGATTTGTATACCCTTGCCTACGCTTTTTTACCCGATGGAACTTTTGTGAATGCCGAAATCTTGCGTCAGGGATTTGCGGACCTACGGACACAACCGCCCAATACTCAATATGCCCACAAGCTGAAGGGAGCTTATCAAGAAGCCCGACAGGAAAAAAGAGGATTGCAGGGGGAGTAATCTTATGGACACAGGCCCCTATGGACATTACTCATAAAGTCAAGAACACCATCCAACACCATCATCTCTTGCAAAAAAGTGACCGTGTGATTGTGGGGGTGTCCGGCGGCCCGGATTCCATGGCCCTTCTTCACATCTTGTTGGCCTTGCGACATGATTTGGGGATTGAGATTTATGCAGCCCATTTGAATCATAAATTAAGGAAAAACTCGGATGCTGATGAGCGATTTGTCCGAATGGCCTGTGAGCGATTAAAGTTGTCCTGCATGGTCGGTTGCCTTAAAAAAGGGGAATTGCGAGATCGCGGTTCCCTTGAGGAGGCTGCCCGAGAAAAGCGTTTAAAATTTTTTTTTAAGGCGGCCCGAAAAATAAGAGCCCAGGCCATCGCCTTGGGGCACACACGAGATGATTTGGCCGAGACCGTTTTGATGCGGATCATCCGGGGGACAGGCTCCCTGGGGTTAAGAGGGATTCTTCCGCACAGGCAAATCCAAGGTTTTCGCCTTATCCGGCCTCTTTTGGAAATTTCGCGCCCAGAGATCGAGTTGTTTTTAAAACGCCGACATATCGCTTTTCGGCTCGATCCGACGAATCGCACCCTGGCATTTTTCCGGAATAAAATCCGTTGGCGACTTCTGCCTGAGTTAGAGAGAGGGTATAACCAAAATATTCGGGAGGTTCTGGCGAACCTTTCCCAGATTTTGGCCAGCGATTACGGGTATCTGGAAGCGCAGGCCGGAAAATCTCTTAAAAAAATCCTACGTTCCGTTGGCCGGCGAACATTAACGCTGCGGCTGCGGGCGCTTCAAAGTCTTCCCGTGGCTTTAGAGCGTATGGTGATGAGACTGGCCCTCGAGCAGTTAAAGGGGAATATGAATCAAATCCAGTTTAGTCATTTTCGAGAACTGGAAGATTTGATTCATGAGCGACCCAACGGCTCGGTCGTTCATCTGCCGGGAGGAATATCCATGGCCAAGAGAAAAGAAGATTTGGTGCTTCGTTTTAGAAAATTCCATCGGCAATTTATAAACCTTGAACAAAACAGGTTATCCAGTATAATACTTTCTCGAGAAGAAATCCTTTTAAAATAATGTCCATTGAGGTTGTAGACTATGAGCGAAACCAATATGCCCAGGCCAGAGCTTAAAAAGCCATCCCGAAAACTGGTGAACAACAAAAACCGGCCGCAGACCAACGGAAGCTGGTTTTTGTGGATGGCCTTTCTCGCCATCCTTTTTATGATTTTCAGCCGGACGGATATGAGCACGGTCATGAAGATCGAGGAGAAGTCCTATAGCGAATTTTACGCCATGCTCAAGGAGAATCCGCAGACTCAAAAAATCAAATCTTTAAAGATGACGGACAATATTCTCGAGGGGATCCAGAGCGACGGCACCCGCTTCCTTGTGAACATTATTCCGGAAGACCAGGTTCTCTTGGATTTGATCCGCAACAATGTGCCGAATTTTAAGGTTGAGCTGCCCCGCACCTTTTGGAGCAATTTCTTTTTTTCCTTTATGCCGATGGCCTTGTTCATCCTTTTTATATGGTTTGTGTCTTATCGAGGCAATCAAGTCGGCAATAAAATCTGGTCTTTTGGAAAGGCCCGGGCCAAATTGAATACGAAAGAAAACAGAATCACTTTTGCCGATGTCGCGGGGGTGGATGAAGCCAAAGAGGAACTCCAGGAGGTGATTGAATTTCTCAAGGAGCCGAGGAAATTCCAGCGGCTGGGAGGCAAAATCCCCAAGGGAGTCCTTTTGGTGGGGCCGCCGGGCACCGGCAAGACTCTTTTAGCAAAAGCCGTCGCTGGTGAAGCGAATGTCCCATTTTTCTCTTTGAGCGGATCCGATTTCGTGGAGATGTTTGTGGGCGTGGGGGCCTCCCGCGTTAGGGATCTTTTCGAGCAGGGCCGCAAAGCGGCCAAGAGCTCCGGCAAGGGGGCCATCATTTTTATCGATGAGATCGATGCGGTGGGAAGACTGCGCTTCTCCGGAATCGGCGGGGGACACGACGAACGGGAGCAAACCCTCAATGCCCTTTTGGTGGAGATGGACGGTTTTGACACCCAGGCCGGGCTGATTCTGATTGCCGCCACCAACCGGCCCGACACGCTCGATCCGGCGCTCCTTCGCCCCGGACGGTTTGACCGGCAGATCGTGGTCAATCTGCCGGACATCCTAGGCCGGGAGGCTATCCTCAAGGTTCATACGAAGAATATCAGATTGGCGCCCACCGCGGATTTAAAGAAGGTCGCCCAGCAGACGGTTTATTTCTCAGGCGCGGATTTGGCGAATGTGTGTAACGAGGCGGCCCTTCTGGCGGCACGCCGAAATAAAGAGACCGTGGGCCTGGAGGAGATGTCGGATGCGGTCGAGCGGGTCATGATGGGACCGGAGAAGAAAAGCCGCACCATGTCCAAACGGGAAAAAGAAATCACCGCCTATCATGAGGCCGGCCACGCCTTGTTGACGCTTTTGGTTGAGGAAGTGGATACCTTTACGAAAGTCTCCATTATTCCCCGCGGCATGGCGGGGGGATACACTTTGACGCCTCCGATGGAAGATCGCCATTACTGGAGCAAAAAGGAGCTCTTGGGGCAACTCGTGGTCATGCTGGGGGGCCGCGCCGCTGAGGAAATCTGCCTGGGAGAGATAACAACCGGTGCCCATAATGATTTGATGTCGGCCACGCAATTGACCAGAAAGATGATTTGTGAATATGGGATGAGCGAGAAGCTGGGGACATTAACTTTAGGGCGGCATCATCATCAGCTCTTCCTGGGGCGGGATATGATGGAGCAACGCGACTACAGTGAAGAAACAGCCAAAGTGATTGATGATGAGGTGCGGGATTTCATTGAAGGGGCTTACGGCCGTGCCAAAGAGCTTCTGATCGAGCACCGCGAGAAATTGGATCTGATCACAAAAAAATTGATGGAAAAAGAGGTCATTGACATCGATGAAACGAAAACCCTTTTAGGGATGCCACCGGGGACCTCCAAACTCATCAATGGGCAAAAGCAGAGTTTGTCATCGTCATAATAATAGGATCTCTATACAATCCTCCTACAGGACTTTGTTAATTTCCGAGCCGTTCCTTGAATCGTTGGGATTTTATTTTCTG
>CAZUJQ010000103.1:0-7828 GCA_964620805.1 uncultured Planctomycetales bacterium
GCGATCCGAGAGACTTTTCCGACGACAAATTCGAAAATTTGCCAAACTCAAGAAAGATCTTCAAAGAGAATACGGGATGAAGAGGAGATTGGCTTCCAAACTCGAGGATGTCTATATCGATATTGTCGATCGGACTTCTCTCAAATATCCTCTTTTGGTAGGTTTAGTGATCTCGGTTTCTGCCTTTATTCTCTTGTTTCGGTATTAGCTTCAGGACGATTGATAGCGTTCAAGTATATTCCACCCCTGTTATGGTGTAGGTCAAAGCCGTATCTGCCTACACCTTTTTAGTCATTTTGAGCAAAGCGAAAAATGACCTCGAAGAACAAAGTGACGAGAGGTGTAAAATTGCCTAGACCTCTTACCCCAAAGGGGTTCGAGGTCCAAAATTTTACTTTGTAAAATTTTGGAGAGGTGGCCGAGGGGTTTAAGGCGCACGCCTGGAGAGCGTGTGGTGATCGCAAGGTTACTCTCGGGTTCGAATCCCGACCTCTCCGTAGTTTCTACCTTAAGCCCAAAACCCTTAAACCGAATGGAGAGGGTTTTGGGCAATATTTAGAGAAAAAACAAGGACACTGACGAGGCTCCGTCCGAGTCAGTGTCCGCCAGGCTTCGTTCAATTGCTTTCGCGTTGAACTTCGCCTGGCTGACCGGCGAAGCGAATACTATCGATGAATTTTCAAGAGCGAAGACGGTCGCCAAGCTTCGTTCCCTCAACAAGGAAAAACAATATGGATATCCAAAACGCCTGGTCAAAGGCCTTAAGAAATACCGAAATCGTTCGTTCGCGGGTGCAAGCCCTGATGACGTTTAGTGAAACGCTTGTACCCTATATCTTTCTGGCCGAATCCGCGGTGAACGAAGGCAATACCGTTGTCCGGAAAGGAGAAATCTTAGTAGAAAAACCTTCTCTAATTTTACCACCCAATGTGCCACAATTCGAAGGGTTTGGTTTGGAACAAGATTATGGAGATTATAACTCGTTGATAAACTTTTTATTAGTCCGTGGCGTCACCCTTCCTTCTTTAAAGTACAACAATAAAACTCTTTCTTTGGATATTTACGAAGGCAGGTTAAAAGATGCCATTGGCCATTATCTCGATCAGTTGCAGGGGCAAGAAAATGTTCACACCGGATTAATCACCGGTCCCGAGGACTGCTGGCAGTTTTCGGTCTTGATCTTTATTTGTGCACAAATCGCAAAGAATGTGGATAGCGATATTAAGAAATTGTTAGAGGAGCATAAAAAAAGAGGCCTGCATGAAGGTTGGTCCTAGATGGAGTTGGTTTGAAAGGGTCCTTTTAGGAATCTTTTGCCTTGCTTTTGCCTCAGGAAATTCCTTGGGCATTGCGGCTGACTTTGTTTTGACCAGCGAACGACACATCTTAGACAACGGTCTCACAGTTTTATTGACGCCTTTCCCTTCGAGTCCCACCATGGCCCTTTATGCCTGTGTTAAAACCGGCTCCGCAACCGAAGGCCGGTATTTAGGAAGCGGCATCTCCCATTTTGTCGAGCATATGCTTTTTAAAGGGACCTTAAGACGATCCGTTGGCAAAATTTCCGAGGAAATCAAAAGATTAGGAGGCCAGATCAACGCATCTACCAGCTTCGATTATACAATCTACACTGTGGAATTGCCCGAGGGATTGAACTCATTTGAAAAAGGTCTAGATATTATGGCCGATATGCTGATGAATTCACAGTTTCCACCCGAAGAAGTCGAAAGGGAAAGAGCGGTGATTTTAGCGGAGATGAAACTCCACCATGATAACCCTGATCGAAGACTGAGCGAGTTAGTCTTTGAAAATGTGTTTTTTCGTCATCCCTACCGTCATCCGATCATTGGCCATAAGGCCTTGTTCGAGAAAGTCAGCCGGCAGGACCTCCTCGATTATTATCATTCCACGTATACTCCTAATAATATCATCATTTCTGTCGCCGGAAAATTTGATCCGGATCCGGCTTTAAAGCAGATTGAGCAGGCCTTTAAAAATTTTAAGCCTCAACCCTATCGGGACCGCAATCTGCCGCAGGAACCTTCGCAGATCACACCCCGGGATATCGCATTGGAATACCCCACCGATTTGACGCGGCTTTCTTTGTCGTATCAGGGAGTCGCTCTCTTGGATAAGGACATGGTGGCGTTGGATGTCCTGGCCATGATTCTGGGGCAGGGAGAGAGTTCGAGATTGCACCTCGATATTTACAAAAAAAAAGGCTTAGTGCATTCGATTTCTTCCGGGAATTTTACCCCCATGGATAAAGGGATTTTTAGCATCGAATGCCTTCTCGATTTTGAAAACGTCCTGAAGACTATTGACACCATCAAACAGGACATTGTGTTGATTCAACAAAATGGTGTGAGTCTCCCTGAATTAGAAAAGGCCAAAAGACAGGTTTTAAGTGATCATGTTTTCGGGAGCCAGACCCCGGCCCAGATTGCCTATCAGACAGCGATTGATGAGGCCTTTGTGGGTGATCTAAACTTCTCCAAGAAGTATATTGAAGCCGTTCGTCGCGTGAAATCGGATGATATTCAGCGCGTTGCTCGGCATTATCTTAAGGAGGAAAGTCTCACAACCGCCATTTTGAAACCCCTTGAGGATTCGCTGAAAGAGGAAAAACGATCCGAACAACAGCACCCTGCGGAGATTGAGAAATTCACCCTGGATAATGGTCTGGTCATCCTAGTGCGTGAGGATCATAGCTTGCCTGTGATCAGTATGAATGTTGTTATCAATGGCGGGACCCGCCAGGAAAACTGGTTCAATAACGGGCTTTCCGAGCTCACCTCAAGGCTGTGGGTTAAAGGAACACAAACCCGCTCGGCCCGGGACATCGCCCAAGAGGTTGAGTCTTGGGGCGCAAGTCTCAATGGCTTCTCGGGACGAAACAGTTTAGGGGTCACGATAAACATCTTATCCGATAATTTGAAATCAGGATTGGATCTTCTGGAAGACCTCATTAGGAACCCGAGCTTTGATCGCCAAGAGCTTGCCAGGATAAAACGTCTGATGAAAGCCGTGATTCTGGAAAGGGAAGATGATATTTTTGATGTGACAGCCAAAGCCCTTCGGCAGACCCTTTTTTTAACCCACCCCCTGCGCCTGGAAACGTTGGGGAATCCCGAATCTCTAGATCGTCTAACCAGAGAAGATGTGGTGGATTTTTATAAACGGTTTGCTGTGCCTCCTAATATGGTTCTAACGGTTTTTGGGGACTTGAAGAAGCAAGACGTCTTAGAGCTTTTAAAGAAAAAATTTTCCTCCTTAAAAAGACAGGAAGTTTTTGTGGACTCTAAAAAAGAAGATCCCCCCAGCCAAATGCGCGAGAAGAAGTTGTTCTTGGATAAAGAACAAGCCATGGTCATGATCGGTTTCCAAGGCCCCCCCTTATCTAACAAGGACCGCTTTGGGCTGGAGGTCTTATCATCGGTCTTGAGCGCCCCTCTCAATGGAAGGCTGTTCTTAAGAATCCGAGAAGAATTTGGACAATCTTACACCCTCGGTGGAGGATATACGCCAGGACTCGATTTAGGGTTCATCTATTTTTATGTGGCAACGAACGAAGAGAGTGTTTACAAGGTTAAAGACCTCTTGATCGAGGAAATCCGGGCTTTACAAAAAGAAAAGCTCTCAGAGTCAGAATTAACCGTGATCAAAACCTATCTTAAGGGATCGTTCACCATGGCTCTCCAGACCAATGCCGCATTAAGCTTTGCCAGCGGCTTGGATGAGCTGTATGGACTGGGGTATAATTATTACCGAAGATACGGTGAAGAAATTGATCAGGTCAGCCCAGAAGGCATCCAGCGTCTGGCAAGAACTTATCTTGATCCACAAAAATCGGCCATCGTTGTGACACGGCCTTCCCCAGGACGGGATCTTATTCTTCTTCGCACAATAAATGGAACGGATGCAGAATAAAAGCCAAATACGAGGGCTTCCTCTGGAAACAATCAGTTTACAAGGTCCATAAACAATGCTAGATTAAAACCTCAATAAAAAATCAGCGGAAGGGAGCGTACCATGATGGATATGGATCCATCAAAACAATTAGACTTAGAGTCTCTGATGATTGATAAGCTGCAAGGCAGGCTCACCTTACTTCAGCCCGAAAAAGAAAAGGAAGCAACCGTTTTAGATGCCTTAGAGGCGGTTCTCAGAAGCGATCAGGGAACGGCCTTTCGGGCGGAATTTGAGGCCAGCCCTGCAGAAAAGATGATACAAATGGTTAAGGATTTCCTCTCCTATGGCCTTATCGATGATTTGATGGGGGACTCCGAGGTCGAGGATATCATCATCAATTCTCTTAAAACCATTTATATCCATCATGCCCAGAGGGGATTTGTCTCAACTGGCAAGCGATTTTCAAATCACAAGGAATTGAATGTCTTTATCAGGAAGCTTCTGCTTTTGGCCGGACGCGATAGTCAGATTAAGAAGATTCTGAATTTGGAGTTGCCCAACCTTGCTGGACGCGTCAATATCGCCATGTCCTCGTTTGGCCCGCAGCTGACCATCACCAAGGCCATGTTAGAGCCCTTAAGCATTTTGGACCTCGTGGCCAGGGGCAGTATGAATTTCGATGTGGCGGCGCAATTCTGGCTGTATGTGGAGGGATTATCCATTCGCCCTGCCAATATCATCATTGCCGGGGGCCCGGGGACAGGCAAGACAACGCTTTTAAACGCCCTGTTTAGTTTTGTGCCCATGAATGAACGAATGGTGGTTATTGAAGATACGCTGGAACTCAACACTTTTCTGGAAGACAGTTGCGCCCGTCTGGAGAGTGACAATGAGCTTTCTCTGGCGGATCTCGTCAAAAACAGCCTTCGCATGCGTCCGGAACGGATTGTCATCGGAGAGGTCCGAGGGGAAGAGGCACAGGATATGATTACCGCCGTCAATATCGGAAAGTATTGTATTGGAACCATCCATGCCTTGACTTCCCGGGAGGCGGTGATTCGCCTGCAGAATGAGCCGATGAACATTCCGGAGATTTTGGTGAACCTTGTTGATGTTTTTATCGTGCTCAAGCGCTATCATGTTCAGGACAGGCTTTTCCGCGTGGTGGATGAGGTTAGCGAAACCAGCGGGATGGAACAGAGGGTCGTCTTGCTATCTCAGATTTTTAAGTATAATTATGAACAAAGGACGGTTAAGACGGTCTCCGCCAGTACGGTCTTTCGCGACCGGCTGGCCCACCAGGCCGGGCTGATTCCCAAGGATATCATCGATGAGATTCGTGTTCGTTCCTTTCTTTTGAAAACCCTTGCGGAAAGGAATCTGCACACCATGAAAGAGGTAACCACCTTTTGCCGGGCTTATAATCGAAATCCTAAGGAGGCCTTGAGCAGTCTGGGTTTTTCTCGAGAAAAGATTTTGAGCTAACCTGATAGCCGTAGATAAAATTTGTATGTATGCGCTCGTAGCTCAATCCCGACGCTCCGACTACAATAATTTTTTATGGAAAAGTCGGAGGTCGGGACTCCGACACCGCCTTTGGCGGGCGTCGGAGCTGGAAAGCTTTCTTAAAAGAATATCTGCGCTCGTAGCTCAACTGGATAGAGCATCAGCCTACGGAGCTGAGGGTTCCGAGTTCAAATCTCGGCGAGCGCGTGTTTAAGTAAAAAGGTAAAACCAGAGAAACGCTCTCTGGTTTTTCTATTACATTTACTTGAGTTTGGCACTTTTTCGGGCTTTTGGGCCGTATTTTCAGGTAGTTCTCGTCGAGAAAGCAATTTTGTGGTATCGAAAACCTGTTTTTGCGATCCGAGAGACTTTTCCGACGACAAATTCGAAAATTTGCCAAACTCAAGACATTTAGAAAAGAGAGGCGTAGCGAACATGCCCGTTAATATTCTCATCTCCAACAAACCGCGCCTTGTCATTGTTGGCGGCGGTTTTGGAGGGATGAGGCTGGCCCGGAGGCTTAAAGATGCCGAGATCCAGATCGTGATGATTGATCGAAACAACTACCACACCTTTCAACCGCTTCTTTATCAGGTGGCGACCGGCGGCCTTGAGCCGGATTCCATAGGTTATCCCTTGCGCAAGATCTTTAAACATCAGGACAATTTTATTTTTCGGATGGCCGAAGCGGTGAGAATCAATCCCGATAGGAATTCGATCGAGACCTCCATTGGTGAGATCGGCTATGATTATCTTATCTTGTGATTACCGTTGGCTCAAAGACCAATTATTTCAACATGGCTGACATGGAAAAATACGCCATGCCGATGAAGACCATCCCGCAGGCCATGGAGTTGCGAAATCTTATCTTGCAGAATTTTGAAAAGGCCCTTTTAACGAAGGAGATCGAGGATCAGCAGGGTCTTATGGATTTTGTGGTAGTGGGTGGCGGCCCAACAGGGATTGAGACAGCGGGGGCCTTGGGCGAATTGAAGAAGCACGTTTTGCCGCGCGATTACCCCGAACTCCATATCGATAAAATGCAGATCCACATTATTGAGAAACGAGACCGCCTGATGAACACGATGTCGCAGGCGGCTTCGGAGAAGACGGCGGAATTCCTGAAACGTTTTGACGTTAACATTTGGCTCAACACATCCATCTCATCCTACGATGGAAAGACTTTAATTTTATCGAATGGGAAGAAGATTATTTCTTACGCCGTGATCTGGACAGCCGGTGTTAAGGGGGCGTTGATTCCGGGCATAAAGGAAGATGTTATTCTCCACGAGAGCCGTTATAGGGTAGATGGTTTCAACCGCATCGAAGGATATGAAAATATTTTTGCCATCGGGGACGCTGCCGCCATGATTACAAAAGAAAGGCCCAATGGCCACCCGATGCTGGCACCGGTCGCTGTTCAGCAGGGTGAGCATATGGCAAGAAATCTGGTCAATCTTATCCATCAAAGAAAACTGATCCCGTTTGCTTATTGCGATCTCGGTATGATGTCCACCGTTGGAAGAAATCGGGCCCTTGTTGACTTAAAGTTCCTCAAATTTCAAGGGATTCTTGCCTGGTTTATTTGGATGTTTCTTCATTTGATGTTGTTGGTGGGTTTTCGGAATCGTCTCGTTGTCTTTGTCAACTGGGCATGGAATTATTTCAGTTATGACCGGGGGATACGGCTTATCCTTCGTTTCTTTCCCAAATAAGATTGCGCTTTATGTCCATCATTTACACCGTGATCATGCAGGAGGCTTTGAAACTCGCCCGCCAGGCAGCGGAAAAAGACGAGGTGCCGGTAGGCGCCGTGATTACCCACAAAAACAAAATCATCGCCCGGGCCCACAATCAAGTGGAGATGCTCAAAGACCCCACCGCCCATGCCGAAATGCTCGCCATCACGCAGGCCACCAGCACGCTGTCCTCCAAGTGGTTGCAGGAGTGTACAATCTATGTTACAATCGAGCCCTGTTCCATGTGCATCGGGGCCCTGGTTTTATCCCGGATACGGCGTCTGTGTTTTGGAGCCAGTGATCCTAAAAGCGGGGCCTGCGGGTCGATCGTGAATCTCGCCGAACATCCACAACTGAATCATAAAATTAGGGTTCAAAAAGGCATTCTCGCTCAAGAATGCGGCAGTCTCCTTACAGAGTTTTTTCGGAAGAAAAGAAAGCAGAATGAGTAATTTGCTCTATAAAAATTTTGGGAACCAAAATTTTTTGGAGAGGTGGCAGAGTGGCTGAATGCAGTTGCCTGCTAAGCAACTGGCCTGGGTAACTGGGCCCTCGGGTTCGAATCCCGACCTCTCCGTGATTATGAAGTCTCGGGTTCTCCCGCCTTTTCTGAATTTTTGAAGCTTTCCCGAGTTTGTAGCAAAAAATTAACGTAACTTATTGAAAGCAAT
>CAZUJQ010000104.1:0-7666 GCA_964620805.1 uncultured Planctomycetales bacterium
CGATCCGAGAGACTTTTCCGACGACAAATTCGAAAATTTGCCAAACTCAAGAAATTGCTTAAAATCCGATTCATTGGCTGTAACAATCTCTTGAACCCCATGGGTCAACATTGTAGCCACAATCTTTAAATCATAAACATCTTGAGCAATAACTGTGTATTTTCTTGCCAAATGATCAAGGATTTCTAAAGCCTGTTCATTAAATTGAATTTTGGATATTTTATCACTGTTGAGATATTTATTAATTTCCTCAAGGGCTACTTCTGGAGAAAGTGGCTTTTGGACTCGTGGAGAAGTAATAATCGAATAAAACTCAATCAAATTTTGCAAACTAACGCAAGATTGCAATTCGCCTGATACCGCTTGTTTTCGAATCTGGAAGGCTATTGAGTGATGTTCGGAATCTTTATTGGCAGCGTATACAAGAATGTTTGTATCCAAAAGAACCATAGCTTATCTATCGTCATATAAATCTTTTCTTCCTAAACCACCTAAAACTTTACCCAAAGAAAAGATACCAAACGGTTTCTGGGGAGCAGATTCGGGCTTGTTTAACATAAAGGTTCCCATGGGAAAAGTGAAGTCAACAATGTTATCCGGTGTTAGCATGTCGCTTAATAAAATTTCTTTGATGCCCTTCCCCTTATCACTAACATCATGAGTTAAGATTGTATCTTTTATCTCTAACATATTGCACCTCTTACTTATTGATTCTGATTGACTGGTTTCGATTCAACCACCCTGAAAGTTTTACTGGCGAACATGGCATCTCCTGCATAAACCCTAAATTCATATTTTCCAGGATGCTGAAATGCTAAATTCTCTAAATTAAAAGTCAACTCATAAGAATCTAATTTATTAGGGACATCCAGCTCCGGAGCATTAGCCTTACCTATTATTACATTCTTATCTAAATCGACTAACTCTAATCTAAAAACATATTTGCCCTGGGTACTAGTGAATTTTAAATAAACACTAAGACGATAATGAGAAAAAGGACATTTAGAAGTGATTATGTTTTCAAAAATTCCTATAAGGCTTTTTTTGCCTGTGCCAACCTCGGTTATTACACTATCGCATAATAACATGGCTTCTTTTGTAGGTTTTATCGGATTCATGGTTTTTCCCTTAACAAAATATAACATAACTACTTTAGTTGTCCATTTAGCCTTATCCCCTCACTTCTTCATCCACGGCATCATGGCGCGAAGGTGGGCCCCCACCTCTTCAACAGGATGGCTGGCGGCCTCCTCCCGGTACTTATTAAAATTCGGCCGGCCTTTTTTGTTTTCCCGGATCCACTCGCGGGCAAATTTTCCAGATTGGATTTCGGCTAGGATCTTTTTCATTTCCTTGCGGGTGCGCGGGGTGATGATCCTTTTTCCCCGGGTGTAATCGCCGTATTCGGCGGTATCCGAGACGCGCTTACGCATCCCCTGGATGCCGCCTTCATAGATCAAATCCACAATGAGTTTCAGCTCATGCAGGCATTCAAAGTAGGCGATCTCCGGCTGATACCCCGCCTCAACCAGGGTCTCGAAACCCGCTCTTATGAGCTCGCTGGTTCCCCCGCACAAAACCGTCTGCTCGCCGAAAAGATCGGTCTCGGTCTCTTCCTTGAAGGTCGTTTCCAAAACGCCTGCGCGGGTCCCACCAATCCCTTTCGCATAAGCCAGGGCGGTCTTTAAGGCCTGGCCGCTAGCATCCTGATGGATGGCCACGAGACACGGAACGCCCTTGCCTTCTTCGTATTGGCGTCGGACCAAGGCCCCCGGCCCTTTGGGCGCCACCATAAAAACATCCACATCCAAGGGCGGCACAATCTGTTTAAAATGGATATTGAATCCGTGGGAAAAGACCAGGGATTTTCCTTTGGCCAATTTTTTCTTGATGCCCTTTTTATAAAGCTCGGCCTGGATATGATCCTGGGTCAGAATTTGAATGATCTGGGCTTCCTGGGAAGCCTCACGGACATCCACCGGCTTAAACCCGTCCTTAAGAGCTTGCTCGTGATTTGGGGATCCCTCGCGCTGGCTGACGATAACATGAAGACCGCTGTCTTGCAGATTGAGGGCCTGGGCCCGTCCCTGGATGCCGTAGCCAACAATCGCGATGGTCTTGCCTTTCAATAATTCTAAATCCGCGTCTTGATCATAGTAAATTTTGGCCATGATTGTCCTTTCGTCTTAGGTTATTTGGTCATTGGGATATCTGGATCGGGTGATTAGGAAATTGGGATATTAGGATTCGGGGATTGGGGAAGCTGGAGATTTGGTATTGATCCCTAATCCCCCAATTCCTAATCCCCCGATATCCTGATATCCTCTTCTTACGGATAGCTCAGATAGGGACTCCCTTTACAAGTCAGGCCCGTGTTGTTGGCGCCGTCCACCCCCGTGCCGTTGTTGCCGCTGCCGCTTCTATCGACAAACGTCACCGCATCTCCTGAAGTTCCCTCCGAGCAGTCATCCATTGGCCAATAACCGACCAGGCCGCTGGAGCTGATTCCCACATACTTCAATCGGGACTTGGCAAGGGTCTCGATTTCGTTGACCGAAAGCGCCCGGTTGTAGATGCGGACGTCATCGATGAGGCCGTTTACGATAGCTTGGGGTACTGCATTTGCAGCGCCGAAAAACACATTAAGACCAGAGAGCGCGCCCAAACTAAATGACCTACTCACGTTGAATGTTTCTGACGCGTCTACATATCCCCTCCAGGTAGAGCCGTCATAAGCATATACTACATGATGCCAGTTGGTATCAGATATCGTCAGTTGAGAATTTGTTCTCGGATCTGTACCGGAAAATCCTGTACCAGCAGCAAAAAACTCAATAGCGTCATTAACATACTCATAAATAACTGCCCATTGGTTAGTTCCTGCATCATTGTTTTTCGCAATCAAATATTTCTGGCTTTGAGTCGTGGAATTTGATTTGAACCAAAACGCAATAGTGAAATTGCTGGAAATCTGCAAGGAGGTGTGATCTGCTACCTCCACATAATCATCCACCCCGTCAAAATCGACGGCAGCGAAGGCCAAGGGGCCCATAGCCCACGTAAGAATAAACCAGAAAACCGTCCAGAGGGCGGAGAGATTCGTTGACACTGCCCGCCCTGGCTTTTGGGATGACTGGCGGGCCAGCCCTGTACCAAGAAGGTACAGGGCCCGGGAGCGACTCCGCCAACGGCTGAGGAGTCGAAGGGTTCGTTTATCCATTGGTGCTGGCATGGATTTTCCTCCTATCTATAAATATCGTGCGTCCCCACGTCATAATAAATGACCTCGTCACCATCAAGGAAACGAAAGAGCACACGATATTCACGATTAATGGAATACGCCCAAGCCCCGGCTAACTCGCCCTTTAACTTATGGGTGTTCAGGCGTGCGTCAAAGGGATTCTGCCGGAACCACTCGTCCTTCTTCTTAGCTAATGCTTGAATAGGGTGGGGCAATTTCTCAAAGGATTTGAAAAAACGCGGGCTGAAATGAACGAGCTTAATGTGAGCGCTTGGCATAAATCTTCAATGCCTCTTTCAAGGAAGAAGCCTTTACGGTTCGGCCTTCCCTGTAAGCCTTCTCCCCCTCGGCAATGACTTTCAAGGTATGGGCAATCTCTTCTTTCTGATGAATGAGGCGTTCATATTCATCCCTGCGCAACAACACCAACTCTTCACCGTTGGTTATCCGTCTTGGAATAGTAAACGTTGATCCCATGGGCTTCACCTCCTGTCAAAATCTTATCATAACATCATAGAAAATCAATGCCACTGCCATCTTAGTTCCTTGAATCCCTGGGACATTTTTGGGGAAATCTCAATCATCCCCCTCCCCGTCCAGCACGGCCTTGGCGGTTACGCCGAGCTGGATATCGATCGGTTTGATGATTTTATCCACGAGGCTACGCGTATTGACAACATTCAACTGCTGGAAAAGAAAATCAAAGGTCTTTTCGATTTCCTGAGCGATGGCGTCCTTCACGGATTCTGGCAGCCCCATGATCTCCTTCTTAAAAGGCCCCAAGGATTTCTTGCGGGCCTTGTAGATGAACTGTTCGTCGGTCTGCCCTTCTTTTCTTTCCTCTGGGCAGCTTTTCCTTGTCCAGTCGTACATCTTTTCTCTTAAAGAGCTGGGAAACTGCGAGCTCTCGAAAATCATGTTTTGGAAGTTCGTCGCCAGATGGATTTCGAGCGCGCCGGCCTCCGGAAATTTATTAAAGGCCTCTTCCGGCAAGGTGGAGGCCCCATGCTGGACCGCGCCTCCCAGATGGTAGGCCTCCCGGGCGTACCTTGACAGATTCTTCAAGGTCTCAAAGTCCACGTCCACTTCCGCAATCGACCCGTCCGGCAAGACCACCCCGCCGTGCGAGGTCCCGGTCTGGATGCTGATTTTGCTGATGCCGGTAACGCCTTTGGGAAGCGAACTCAAATACCCATCCATAAACGCCTCCAGCTCTTCAATCGTGGAATTCTTGCCTCCCACCTCGCCAATCTCGCCGCCCACCGAAATCGTAACGCCCTCGGGCTGGATGGCCCGGATGAATTTCGTCAGCTTCGCGCAGACCTCAAAATTCTCCTTCTGCTGTTGAGGGATCGTTTTCTTTTTCAAATCCACAATCGTGGAGCTGTCGATATCGATATTAAAGAAACCCGCGCCAATCGCATCCTCAATGAGTGCTTTAAGAGAATCAATCTCTTTTTTGGGATTCTCCCCGTAGGATTTGGCCTTGATTTGCGAATGATCGGCCTGGATGAAGACCGGCCCCTGATAGTCTTCCTTAATGGCGGCGGCCAACACGGCCCCGGTATACTCGATAGGAGGCTGATTAGTATACCCCATCTCGGATTTGGCGATCTCGAAGATAAAAGCCCCGGCCTGGTTTCGTTGAGCCACCCGAAAGACGGCCTTGGCCAGATAATAAGTCAATGCCCGCAGATTCATGGCCGGCACCGTAAAATTCGATCCTTGACCTCGTCCCCGGGCCATGTAGAGCTCGTGGATCGAACTTAAGAAAACTCCTTGGGATTTGGCTAGCTCGAAAATTTTAGCGGTGATTTCCCTTTTCCCCCCAAAATCATCGGTCAAGATCAGATCATGAACTAAGGTATCAATGGATTGAATTGCCGCCATTTTATGTTTCCTTTCCTATAGATTCTAATAGATTCTAAACGTTTTGAGTCCTACGGATTTTTTAAACCAACCTTTTGCTTGATCCAGTCCAATGCATCTTGAAGAAGCTCTATGGCTTCCTCGGCGTCTCGGCGCGCTGGCAATCCCTCTGGCAACATTCCTGGAAGGGCATCGGGATAACGGGTTGGGATGTAGAAGCGATCAAGTTGAATGCAGGTTACTCTAAGCCTTTCAAAGCTTTCATCAAGTCTTTGGCAGATGGCCAATAACTCCTGAAGTGTGTGGCTTTTCGGGACAGACCGCTGGCGACTGCGGAGAAAACCCTTCAGAGCTTTCTCAACCCCCTGTTGGGCATGAAAACAGGCTTGGTTATAGACCTCTTTCTCCAACGCTGCCTTTGCTACTGTTAGATCCTCGTCAGCAAATTTAATCCATTCCTGCGTCCCGTTCATAAAGGACCTTGCCTTTTTTTACAATCTCATCAATCCAAAAGTAATGGTCATTCGCCTCCATCTGAGCTACTTCAGGAGGGGTATAGACAACAACGTTGAATCCGACTCGCGGCTCAACGAGCCCCAGGACATCCCCAATCCGATCGATGAAACGGCGAGGGGTCTCTTTCACAATGGCCAAGTCAATATCGCTCCATTCATGGACATGACCTTGGGCCAGCGAGCCAAAGAGAATCACGCGTTGGGGCTCGTAGTCCCGCACCACGATCTCCATAGAGCGTTTGAGTTCCTCTTCAAGCTGTGCTTTGCGGTCCATGGTTATTTCCTCTGCAGGATTTTAATCAATTCGAATCGATAAAATGCTCCGTCCGCTCTAAAAATCCTTTTGCCAATTCAACATTCCGTTTGGCATCTTCAAAAGATAGGTCAGTCACACCTTAATCCCTTCTCTGAAGATATTCAAAACGATGGGTGAAACCCTTAAGGGAGAATCCTCTATCTCTTCTTTTGTAAAAACCAAAAGCGAGATAACCCCCTCATTTTCAAGGCCAACTTTCCAGGCCACCTCCCACAGTCTCTCTTTTAATTCTTTATCAATCCTAGGGACCTCTAAGAACACGTCCAAATCGGAAAATTCATCGGCTTTATCAGAGGCCCGGGAGCCAAAAACCCTTAAATCAATCACCTCTATAAATTCAGATAAGCTCTCTTTTAATTTGTTTACAATTTTATAGTCTTGGGGTAGCATGGATTTGGCCTTCTTTATCTTAATATTTTAATCAACCGGTAATATTCATCAATGTTTAACTTTTCTGTTTGACAGGCCTGGGCCAGATTGGTCAGATGGATATTGTTTTCTAAAACGCCTACGGCCTTGCCCCCCTGTCCTTTCAAAACAGATTCGACACAGGCCACCCCCAGGCGGGTCCCCAGGATCCGGTCGGGTGCAAAAGGGGTTCCCCCTCGCTGAATGTGCCCCAGCACCACAAAACGGGTTTCAAGCTTGGTCATCCGATGGATCCGCTCAGAAATTTCATGGGCCTTGCCCGCACCCTCGGCCACCACAATGATCCAACTGATCTTGCCTTTGCGATTCCCCTCGAGAATATCCTGTTGCAGAGCCTCGTAATCAAAAGACCTCTCCGGGATGATAACCTCTTCGGCGCCGCAGCCTAAGGCCACCTCTAAGGCAATATACCCGGAGGTATGGCCCATGACTTCCACAATAAAGATCCGCTCCATACTGTGGGCCGTGTCCCGAATTTTGTCGATCGCCTCTAATGCGGTGTTGACCGCTGTCCTGTAGCCAATGGTCTGGTCGGTACCGCAAAGGTCATTGTCAATGGTTCCGGGGAGGCCCATCGAGGGAATCCCCCATTGGCGGAAAAGAACATCCGCGCCCCGGTAGGAGCCATCTCCGCCAATGACAATCAAGGCATCGATGTGATTTTTCTTCAAGGTTTCCACGGCCTTGCGCTGGCCCTCCTCAGTCAAAAATCGGGGAGAACGCGCGGTCTTGAGGATCGTTCCTCCGCGATTAATGATATTGGACACCGAGCGATGATTGAGCGCCGTCAAGTCTTCATCAATCAGCCCATCGTAGCCGCGCATAACCCCCACAACCTCCAGGCCGTTAAAAAGCGAAGATCGTACCACAGCGCGGATCGCGGCGTTCATCCCGGGGCTGTCGCCACCGCTGGTCAAGAGGCCGATTTTCTTAACACTCATAGAATAAGAAAAACTGTTAAAGGTACAGATAGTCTAAATCCCAGTAGAGTAGGAGATGGGATTACCCCATCGTCCCCTGCTTCAAACCGTGCGTGCGGATTTCCCGCACACGGCTTTCCTGTAACGTTGCCCCATTTCAGGGAGCAATTGAAGTTGCTTCTTTTCCATCTGCTCCTTTCCTTGCCAGCTCCTCTTCCTTATTATTCCGTTTTACCTTGCCTTCTTTCCACACATTGAACCTTAGCAAGTCTTTTTTCGTAACAAGGCTTCCCAGCTTCGTTACCGCAGGACGCCTTCGCTCCGCCTCCATTACAGAGACTTCCTCGCTACTACGCATCCCTCCGACTCCTTGCAC
>CAZUJQ010000105.1:0-7632 GCA_964620805.1 uncultured Planctomycetales bacterium
TTGCGAAAATTCTCAAGCATGGCTAAATTTTTCGCAATCCTGATTGGAACGAGTAGAATAAAATTCCATCACTTTAAAATTCTTTCTTGGAGAAAACCTTGACGAGACAAAAGCCAGCCACAGGATAAAGGCCCACGATAAAATAATGAGAATCCAGCCGCCTAAATTCATTTTAATCACTTCCCCACATTATATTATAAGTTACCGATGTTTCCAAAATTTCCGAGGTTGCCAATGTTACCCTTATTCATCCAACATCTTTTAAGGTTGCTTAACGTTATCACAGGGAAACCTCAAGCAACTTTGGGCAACCTCTAAAAAGGCAACCTCGGTAACATTGGTAACGTTGGCAACATTGGCAACCCATCTGCACACCTTAGTCCACAAAAACCTCAACCGGCCCGACTTTTAAGGCTCTTGCGCCTCCAGGCCATATTCACCAACACGGCCAGCACTAAAAAAAGCAGAGTCAAACCCAGTCTTGTCCCAATGACATAAAGCCGGTTTTCTACCGCCACATTTTTCATCAAAATAATCGGCAGCCATTCCTGCCAGAGCCACATCCCCAGGATGAAAAGCAAAAACAAAGGCGTCACATACTTGATGATAAATTTGTAAATCCGGGGCACGGCCATATCCGAACCTTGATGAATCTCATCCCAGGCTTTATCCATCCCCAGAACCCAGGCAAAAAGGATCGTCTCAACGGTCGCAAACAAGACCAGAGAAAACGTCCCTCCCCAGAAATCCAGCTCATCCACCACGCCGTTTTTCAAAAAGAAGATCGCAGGCTGACAAAGAAGAAAAGAGATCACACTAAACCACGCCACGGCTTTTTTGCGGCTGATGTCGAATTCGTCCTGCAGAAAGGCCACAGCCGGTTGGGCTAAAGAGATGGAAGAGCTGATCCCTGCCAAAAAAAGCAAGAGGAACCAGCAGAATCCCAATATCTCGGTCAAGGGGAGTTGATTCAAAACCAAAGGCATGGTCACAAATCCTAAGTTGAATATCCCTCCTTGAACAATGGCCTGGAGATCAGCCTGTCCAAAGAAAACAAAAGCCGCCGGGATAATAATGCTGCCGCCAATAATGACCTCGGCCACCTCGTTTAGGCTGGCGGCGGTCAAACCCGACAAAACCACATCGTCTCCTTTGGATAAATAACTGGCGTAGGTCAAGATGACGCCGATTCCCACACTCAACGTAAAAAAGATCTGCCCGGCGGCCTCCAGCCAGACCTTGGCGGACTTAAGCGAGGAAAAATCCGGGTTCCACATAAAGCCAAAACCATTAGACACATTCAACTCTGGCTGGGCAGGATCAGGAGTCCCGAGGGTTAAAACCCGCACCATGAGAATAAAGCCAAAAACAAATAGAATGGGCAGCACTTGTTTACAAAGCCTTTCTATGCCGCCTTTGATCCCGAAATAGATAATTGAGATATTCGTCAAAAACGTGATCAGAAAAAAAGAATAGGCACAGCCTAACCCGTTAAAGTGCTCATTCTTTTCTAATCCCTGAAAACCCATCAGAAAACTTTTCATGGCCTGCTGATCGGTTAAGAAAGTGTACTTTCCCATCAAGGAAAAAAAACTATACGCCAAGGTCCATGATTCAATGTACGTGTAATAAATAAAGATCACGAGAGGCCCAAAGATGCCGATCACCCCAAAGTATTTGATGAACCGGTTTTTCTGCCAGATGCTGTGAAAGATGCCCGGCGCGGTCCCATGGCCGAAACCTCCTCCGTAGCGCCCCAGCGTCCACTCAATCCATAAAAGAGGGATCCCCAGCAACAAAAGAGAGACGAAATAAGGGATCATAAAAGCCCCGCCTCCGTTGGCCGCGGCCTTGGCCGGGAATCTTAAGAAATTCCCGAGACCAATGGCAGAGCCCGCAACCGCCATAATGATTCCCAAACGGGAGCCCCACGTATCCCGCTTAACCATTTAGCCCCTCCTTTTGTCCTACCACCTTTTCAAATGAATTTATTCTAACTCTAAACTTTTGGAGTGACAAGCCAAAGTAATATTTTTTAAAAACATTTTTTTATCCGAAAGATGTGTTATATAATCGCTTTGGTTTTAATTCATTCCTCCTATGCAATACGTTGAAAAAAGAGCCCATCCCCGCAGGAGAGTCCGTATCCCCATCATGTGCTGGGAAACCGGGGGAGGAAAGGCCTCTGGCCGGGGAATGGAAGTGATTAGCAAAGATCTCAGTGCCGGCGGTGTCGCCTTCTTTTCATCACGAATTTATCCTGTAGAAACCGTGCTTTGGATTGAGGTGCATCTTCCTGGCCGTAAAAATCCGGTGAAGGTTTCTATCAAAGTGGTGAGGGTGGAAGCCGTTCTGCACAAAGAAGAATACATGATTGGCGCATCCTTTGTGGATCTTAAAACCGAAGACCGCCTTTTCATCTCCTCCTCGTTAGAGAAGATGAATCTCTACACCCTCTTAGATGAGGTGGTGAACGCGGGCGCCTCGGATCTGCATTTAACCGTAGGGCGCCCGCCGATGGTGAGAGTGGACGGTCGCATCCTTCCCATGGCCGCGGGTATGATTGAGGACGGCCAAATCGCGGCCATGATTTATCCCCTTTTGACGCCTTTCCAGATTGAGACCTTTGAAAAAAAGAAAGAGTTGGATTTCGCCTTTTCTCCCAATTTGGGCTCACGTTTTCGCGTCAATTTGCATTTCCAAAAAGGATTTCTTGAGACGGCATTACGAACCATCCCTGCCAGAACCAAAACCTTTCAAGAGCTGGGATTGCCCGTGGAGACCATGGAACATTTCTGCAAGGAAAAATCAGGGCTGATTTTAATTGCCGGAACAACCGGCGCCGGCAAAACCACCACCATGGCCTCGATGGTGGATTTTATCAATCGCACGCAAGAGCGCGTTGTCATTACCGTGGAAGATCCTATCGAATACACCTTGCAAAGCCAAAAATGCATTGTTAAACAACGCGAGCTGGGAAGCGATACCCTCTCTTATGCCGAGGCCCTCAAACGAACCTTGCGTCAGGATCCGGATGTGATTGTGGTGGGAGAGCTCTTGGACGGGGAATGTCTTTCGGCGGCCATGCGGGCGGCCGAGACCGGCCATCTGGTGATTACGACCGTGCATGCCCCGGACACGATCCAAGCCATCGAAAGGCTCATCAATTTTTTCCCTCCGGAACATGCCACGAGCATCTGCCAACAGGTGGCCTCGTGCATGATTGGGATCTTATTCCAGCTCCTTCTCCCGGGGGAGGGCGGAAATTTAATTCTGGCCACTGAACTTCTTGTCAACAACAACGCCATCAAAAATTTGATCCGGGAAGGACGGTACAACCAAATTAGAAGCATCCTTCAAACCGGTCGTGCGCAAGGGATGTACACCCTCAAAACCTGTCTTGCGGAACTCTATGACAAAGGTTTGATCAGTCAAAGTACCCTCCAGGAATACGCTAAACAGGATTAACAGCTAAAGATTAACATCTTTTCTTTTAACGCGGATTTACACGAATCTTCAGCCAGAGGCTGATCCGCCTTTGGCGGAAACGCGGATGAACGCGGATTCAAATCTGCGAAAATCCGCGTTTGATCAGCGACTATTCGCGTTGAAATACTAGGGCAAGTTAAATATTGATCTCTTCCTCAACCGCTTTTATAAATGGAATCATGGTCTCTTGAGAGAAGTCAAACTTGATCCCGGCGGTTTCAAAAATTTCCGGAAGGCTTTTCGATCCCCCCAAAGACAAGGCCCTTTTAAAATCACTCAAAGCCTTTTGAGGTTCTCGCCGGTAGCCAAGCCAAAGCTGCAAAGTCCCCAACTGGGCTATTGCATATTCTATGTAATAAAAGGGCGCCTCGAAGATATGCAATTGCCGCTGCCATAAATACGATTCAATTTCTTCCAGCCCTCTCCAATCCACGATAGCAGGGGCAAATCGCCTGCGGATGGCCAGCCACGCTTGAATCCGCTCCTTTCGTGGGTGGGTGGGATGCTCGTATATCCAGAATTGAAAGGCATCAATCGTAGCCACCCATGCCAAGGTCTCTAGGATATCCTCAAAATGAGAGATCCGCGAGCGTCTTGCATCCTCTGGATTATAAAAAACTGAAATGAAATCTCCGGCCAAAAGCTCCATACCCATCGATGCCACTTCACAAAATTCCATAGGGGCATGACGATAACTGTACAAAAATTGCGAGGCAGCAGCCAGGGCGTGAAACGCATGCCCGGCTTCATGGAGCAGGGTCATAACATCCTGATCCAGACCCACGGCATTCATAAAGATGAAGGGTTTGCGGGCCTCGGCCAAGGTCTGCTGATAACCCCCGGGGGCCTTTCCTTTCCGACTTGTCAAATCCATAAGTCGCATCTCTGCGATGTCCTGAAATTCCAGGCCCAACTCAGAATCAGTACGGCTTAACATCTCTGTGACCCCAGAGATCAAGTGATCCACATGCTGAAATGGTTTCAAGGGAGGCCTTCCCGAAGGATCGACCGCCAGATCCCAAGGCCGAAGATCGCCTAGGCGCATTTGAGCTTTTCTTCTTTGAAAGATCTCTTTCAAAAGAGGTGTAACACAGCGCTCAATCGTGCTATGAAAGATCTTGCAGTCTTCCGGAGTATAATCGAAACGATGGTAATGGCGAAATTGAAACTCGCTGAAATCTTTGCAATCGGCCTGTTCGGCTATTTGATGGCGGAGCTTGACCATTTTATCGAAAATGTCCTCGAGGCGTTCCTTGTCTTGGAGACGACGATGGGCGGCGGCCCGAAAGGCCGCCGCCCGAAGATTTCGATCCTGCTCGAAGAGAAATTTCGCCATCTGGGGTAGGGTATACTCTTCATTTCGGAATGGAACGCTCATCGCCCCACAGACCTTTTGATATTCCTGGGACAGCAAATGGAGCTGGGTTTCTAAAGGAACATTGTCCTGGCGAAAAAGCCCGATGTCGCTTTTCAGTACCCGATTATAGATAGCGTAGTAATGAGGATCAAGAGGGGAGCGCTCAAAGAGTTTAATGTATTTCCAATTGAGCTGATCGACCAAAATCTCAACCTGGGGAGCCACGGTTTCTACAAACTGCTTATAGTCCGCGGCGCGCTTAAGATCATCGGTCTGAGACGTCATACGAATATAAAGGATGATCCCCTCCTGGTCAAAGGCGGCCTCCAGCTCAGAACGGTCTTTAACCCAAGTTTTGAGTTCGAGGCTCGAAGAAATGTTCCGTTTCAAGAGCTCTTTGAAGAGAGGCAAGACTTGCTCTTTATCTGTCAGACAAGCCCCCTCAGGGACAAATTGTCTTTTCTCAAAACGGGGTAGCTTGTCGAAGTTTGGCTCGGTCGTTAGGGTCGCCTCCATATTTTTCACCTGGCAGGTTGGGAATCTCTCTGCTGAAGACGCCGGGCCTGAGCAAAATCCGCCGCAGCAAAATCTTTCTGATGGGTTAGTAGATAAAGATTCGCCCGATTGATATAAGCTTCGTAAGAGCCGGGGTTCAGCGTAATAGCCTGTGTATAATCCTGAATGGCCAAGGCGAAGTCCCCCCTCTTTTTATACGTGACCCCGCGGTTGTTGTAGTCTTTATACGATTGGGGATTGAGCTCCAAGGCCTTGGTAAAGTCTCTTATGCTTAAGTCATAATCTCCCCTCTTGCTGTAGATGAGGCCCCGGATAGAATAGCCCCGAGCTAAATTGGGATCGATCCCCAGAACCCAATTGAGATCTTGTAAAGCTAAATCCGTTTCCCCCTCTAAAGCATAGGTCTCGGCCCGATTGCAATACGCTTTGGTGTAATTGGGATAAAGTTCGATCGCCCAAGTAAAATCCCTCAGGGCTCGGTCCCTTTGACCGCTTTCCACCCACGCCACCCCTCGATGGTTGTGGGCCCGGGGGATCTTGTCATTTTTGCTGATCACATAATTCCAGAAGGTCAAGTTGTCTTTCCAGACGCGGGATTGGAGATGGGTCTTGACGAAAAGCGACAGCAAAATCAAAACCAGGGCCGCGTAGGCGAACCCTCGAGAGGGAATTTGTTTCCAATGGATTAAGGCCTGATCCCCGAGCCATCCTGCCAGAAAGCAAAATCCCAGGCTCGGCAAATACATAAAGCGGTCCGCCACAATGTTGGTGTCCCTTAAATCGTCGAAACGAAGCAAAAAGAAGATCGAGGCGAAGTAAAATCCCAGACTAAAAATCGGCCATTTGTATCGGCGCAACCGAATCAGCAAGAATACCGCCAGACAAAGCACTCCCAACGCGAGGGCATAATGCGGTTGGGTGATCGCCACCGGTTTCGGCAAGACATAATAAGCGGTCAACTCCCATGGCCAGAGGAATTTGACCGGGTAAAACGCAAAGGTCCATATCCAGATTAAGGCGGATTCCGGAAGATGGCCCACCGGGACCCGGGTATGAAGAGAATAGGTGATCCACACCACAGGCCCCATCAGCACCAAGAAAGGAATTTTTTTCCAAAGAATGTGGGCCGTCCATCGTCTCTGCCAGAGCGCGTCGCAAAGAAAAAGGACCAAGGGCAAACTCAAGGCCATTGGTTTGGCCAGGACGCTCAAAAATCCCCACAAGAGGCTCAGAAGAAAGTCTCGCCATCGTTGCGTCTGGGTATAGGAGTGATACTGGATCAGAGACAACAGATAAAAAAACGCGTACAAGACGTCCTTTCGTTCCGTGACCCAGACCACGGATTCCACGTGCATGGGATGGACCCCAAAAAGAAGCGCGGCCACTCCCGCCGCCCGTAACGACAGCCCGCAGCGCAGGCCCAAAATTAAAACCAAGGCCACGACTCCCCCATGGAGCAAAAGGTTGTTCAAATGATACACAAAAGGCTTCAACCCCACGAAATAATGTTCTAAGGTGAAAGATAACACTGTGAGGGGAATGTAGGTGTCATTGATGGTCGTTTGAAAAATTCTTTTGATATTTTGGAAATCTAACGAGCGGACAAGGGGGTTTTCGTACACGTGCGTGTCATCGTCCCAGTTCAAAAAGGAAGCCGACAGGGCCGGCCCAAAACTTAAAAAGACAATCAGCCAAAGACAAAATAAGACCTGAGGAATTTTACCTTGACAACCCATGATTTTCCAGTATATTGATGTCCTTGTCTTGACGGAGGATTATGAAATGGCCAAATCTTGCGCGATATGTGGAAAGACGTCCATCCCCGGCAATAAGTACAAAAGGCGTGGGGCGAGAAAGCTTCATGGCGGTGCGGGTTCTAAAATCACCGGAAAAACTTTGCGTCGATTTCTCCCTAATCTTCAAAGAGTTAGAATTCTCTGGAATGGCGGCGTAAAAAGGGTTATGGTGTGCGCCAGCTGTATTCAAGCGGGAAAGATCCAAAAGGCGTAATCCTTCAAATCTGGCCGATCGGCCGACCAACGTTTTACCCTACAATTCTTGTCCACCGGCAACAATTGCAATCTTCGTATTAATCTCCAATAAATTCACAGACCGCTTTCAGTTTTGATCTTCTCCCGACAAAAAAATCAACGAGGACAGGAACCCCTGGAGTGAAGGGAGAGTATCTAGGGGCTCGTGACGCAAGTTATTTTTTAAGGTCTTTCCCGAGTTTGTAGCAACATAGCAGCGGCTTTTCTTTCTTTTTGCTA
>CAZUJQ010000106.1:0-4742 GCA_964620805.1 uncultured Planctomycetales bacterium
CCCTCCGGGCAACAGTTCTGTCGCCAGCACCTTGTAGATGTTCAGATGCCCGCGGATAAAGGAAAGCCGGGGCGCGGGTTCTTCGTCGTCTTTTTGCGCCTCGAGCTTGCGTTGGGCGCTTAAATATTCCTGCAGCTTCTGGGCGTTCCATCTGCTTCGGACAACTTTGTCCTCCAGCTTCTTTCGCTCGGCCGCATCTTTGACGGTAATAAGGCTCTTGTAATGGTTCCAGTTCAAATCTTGCCGAACGGCAAGATTTGGGTAAGCGCGGTAAAATTGGACCATACGAAAAAGCGTGGTTTTATCACGCCCGGTATCCTCCGCCAGTTGTTCATAAAAGCCCTGCCCGCGCTTGGCTTTTTTTTTGTTGTGCAACAGATGCTTGTGGATGAATTCCCCCACCCGCCAGGAGCTGAGCGTCGTGCGGCGCGTGATGAAAAACTCCAAATCCGCAAGCTCCTCGCGGATATTTTTGACGAGCAGGGCGTAAGGGTCTGCCCGGTGGAGTTTCGTTACGGGATGGACGACCACGGATTTTGAAACGGATTGTTTGGATTTCGCGGGCATGGGCGGGCTCCTTGCTGGTTATCTTTATGGGCGAAGGGGGACAGGTGTCCCCCTTCGCCCCTTCGCTCATTCATATTTAAAAAAAGAAATCACGACAGCGCCTGTTTTCAGAAAAGGGCGTTGGCCGCTTTTCTCAGAAGATCATTTTATAGTATTCATTTAACGACCGCAACAAAGTCATCGTCATCTTAAAAAGATAATAGCTGAATATGATCACAATAGCGCTGATGATGATTTTTTTTGTCCTGCTGTGCCGGGGGTTAAACCAGACTAACGGCAAGGCCAAGGGGCCGATACTCAAAAGAGCAATAACCAAAATCGGTGTCCGAAAATACCATTTCTCGTTTGGTTTCTTATCGAGAAGTTCACCGCAATGCTTGCATTTAATAGCTTTGTCCTGTATTTCTTCAGCACAAAAAGGGCATTTTTTCATATAGCCACCACCGCGCGTCAGCTTCGGGCGAAGGGGGACAGTTGTCCCGGAAAGTTCCCAAGATTCTTTCCTAAGGCAAAAGAGCTAAGTATGACATTATTTCAAACTTGTATTCGGCGCTAACATTATCATTTTCAACATATTTTGGAGATTTACGAAGCTCATCGGCTTTTAAAAGTTCATTGAACAATTGATGATAATAATATCGATGAACATTAGTTTTATCTTGTGCTGAATTTTGTATATACTCGCTCAAAAGTCCATAGGCATCATCGTAATTCTTGTCCTCTATCAAGCCTATAACCTTCTGGGTTAATAAGTTATTCTTAACAGAAGCTATAGGATCGCTAGATAGCCTGCAGGAAATGAATAGCAATTTACTGACATATCTTATATATAAAGGATTTTTTTCATATTCTGCGACAAAGCCATAATGATTAGAGCAAGCATAATAATTTCGAGGTTCCTGATCTAAAAAATTCATCCCTTCCTTAGCCATTTTTATTGATTGAAATGCTGGATAAAATTCTTTTACTCCGACGAAAGATAAGATAAAGCACTGAGTTATGAAAAATATTAAATAGGCCCTAATAACATTTCTACCTATTATCATTTTAAACTGAGGATAAGAAATTCCTAACCCAATAGTTATAAGCCTCAGCCACCATATCGCCAGGGCGCACATTATAAGAAAAACTAAAATTATAAGAATATATTCGCTTTTATCCAAGCCCACCAATAAAACAAATGGACTCTTTATCCTAAAACCAATGCAATCAAATATAAAACTATAAAAAATCTTTGCTAAGCTATTCGGGATGTAAATGACGCTTGCATAACAAATAACCTTGAATAGATTATAAAACAATTTTTCATCTCGTGTGCCCTTTAAAAATCGACTTAAGACAAATAAAAAGAACGTTATCCCTAATAAAAAACGAATGATTATCGATGACCTATTCCCAGCCCAATTACTAAGAAATGAAATTTCTATTGGGAGCTTGGGTAATCCATAAATCTGGTCAGCAAAAAGAATATTGATTACAAGGAATGTTCCCGGAGAGAGGAATTTTTCTTTGTTATCATTACTTAACAAATGCTGTAGTTCAATTCTGGGTTTAATTATTAAATTGAAAAAAGTTCTAGCATAATTTCTTAATATCTCAATGACGGACCAAACAGCATTGTGAATTATTTTGTCTATATAATTTTCTTGCATATTTTAAAGAATTTTCCTTGGCAATCACGGATCTTTAGTTCTTCCGACTTTTGATCTATTCCGCTGTTTTCTCACTCATCCCACGCGATCGCTTCGTTGGAAGATTCGGAATGATAGGTGACAGTCGCTTTGGGGGCAGCCAGGCAACCAGATCTGATGTCAATACCAAAAAATTGACAAAATGACTGTCCCTGCTGTGACTGTCACATTACTTCTGAAACGGCAGCGCAATCTTCACCGGCGCCGCCTTCTTGCCCTCTTTATATTTCCCGTCCCAAATGAGTTCAGTCATAAAAGTCTTTCCTTTAATAAAAGCGTCCTGCTGATAGAGAACATGGGATTGATCGTCCAAGATTCCACATCAAAATGATGTCCCGACTTTGTTGGCGTCCAAATGCCGTCAAAATGTTTGCATAATCTTATTAGATACGTATTGAGATTGAACAAACTCAACCTGCCCTGTAAAGACATCCCATTCCACTCTAAGACAATTAAATGCCCTCGTGTTTCCTTGACTCCTAGCTTTAAGAATCGCCTATCATTCTTTAGAATTGGAGGCTGATTGACAAAAAAGAAATCGTCAGAGTTTCCTTGGTCATATCGGATAAAGCTTCGTATTTCATTAAAATTCTCTGATAACGCAAAATCCCTTCCTTGGAGCGAGGCGAGGTAATTAAAGACGATTTTGCAAAGACCTCTGTAAATGATTCTATCAATCCTTATTTCACCAGCCACCCAAGTTAAATTTCGACGCTTAACATACTCCGGCCACTCTCTGGGCGATTCTAATTTGATTTCTTTATAGCCCTTTGCCTTTAATCGCTCTACCAAAGATTGAAGCTCAACATCATCTTTTGTAATAAAATCGGATCTTAAATTGTCCGTTTTTCTGCCTTGTGTCTTTAGATCGCTAACGGAGGGTATTAAATAAGGAACGTGGTCATCAAAGTAATCGAATCGACTTTTTACCTCATCGAATATCCCAATCTGAAGAACGGGTTCAATATCAATTGTGTTTTCAATTTCCGATGGCTTTGGCGTTACAATAATACCTGCCAATTCACCCTCGGCGATTTTAAATCTCAACCTTTTATGTTTTGGTTGTTTATCCGGTTTTATGCCGAGTTTATATCGTTCAATACCCTCGATGGTATCTCTTCCCAAATTTAATTCAAGCACATCGCCAAAATATTGATTACAATCATTGCAAACCATTTCATGCAAAACAAAATTATTCGGAGAAAAGGTTCCCAAACATTGGGGTAAAACATGTTCTCGTTTTGAGAATAATTCCCTGGCTTTGTCTTGTAAACAATAAATACATTTATATTTCAAACCTTCCTATACCTCGTCGTCCTCCCAAGCCCGATTCGCTCAATTTTCTTTAAGCGCATTAATTTATCCAGAACCTGATTGACCGTTGGCCGCGCGACTTGTGTCTTTTGGGAAATTTCTCCAGGTGAGGCCTCTTCCACTTTTTGCAGATACTCCCACACGTCTATTTGCTTCGGAGACAGAATTTTGTCGATATTCTCCGCGGACAAAAGCTCAATCGCCGCCTGCGCCTGCGTGTGGACAACGGATAAAAAGAATTCCAGCCAGGGGGTGATGTCCGGGCTCTTTATGCGCATGGTCTTCTGGCTCTTGCGCAGCGCCAGGTCATAATCCGGTTTATTATCCTCGACCAGTTTCTCATGGGAAACGTAAGGCGCGTAGACGTATCCGTGCTGTAATAAAAGAAGATTCGTTAATATACGCGAAATCCTTCCATTACCGTCTGCAAAAGGATGAATCAGCAGGAATTCAACCAGAAAATTGCCGATAATCAGCAGCGGATGATACTTCTTTTCCTTGAAAGCATTCTGGGTGGCTTCAACCAGCTCCTGCATCTCTTTAGGTGTCAGGTAGGCCGGTGTTGTGTCAAAGAGAATTCCAACCGATTTGCCGGCCGTATCGATCATGTAAACTTTGTTTTCGGTCCTCTTGTATTCGCCGCGATGCCGTTTATCTTTCTCAACATGCTTTAAAAGCTCTTTGTGGAAATGTTTGATCGTGCCTTCCGTGAAACGGATCGCAGCCCAAGCTTCAAAGACATTTTGCAACAGTTCATAATATCCCTGCACTTCCTGCTTGTCGCGGTCCGCGAATTTTTGGATGGAAATGCCGCGCATCAATTTTTCGATGTCTTCATCGGAAAGCCTGGCCCCTTCAATGCGCGTGGAAGCGCCGGTGGAGGTGACCAGAACCGACCTTTTTAAGCGCCCCAAAACAGCCGGGTTCAACTTGGCCCCGGATATCCAGCGCCCCTTCAATTCATCAATTTGGATGATCTTTGACCAGATTTCGGGGGGTAAATTCTCTAAACGGAGAATAAATTGACTGCTCATAGAGGTATCCTTTTGCTTATATTTCAGATATATAAGATTATAGAAGATTATAGAAAGACGTCAAGGGCTATTTGACAGCTTAAGGAAAATTCCTTGTCAAAGGCTGGAATCATTCAGTATAATAAGCACCTTCCTT
>CAZUJQ010000106.1:4842-7560 GCA_964620805.1 uncultured Planctomycetales bacterium
AATTATGCCGGAAAAATCTTTGGCCGCAAAATATCGCTGGATGCCTTTCAAGAAAGTTACCTCCATACCCGCAATCAGGCGATCCTGCGCTACGGCGAAGAATTTTACAAGATCGAGCCTTTTCTCAATCTGGAGGCAGAAACCTGGGACCGGCTCATCTTACTTAAGGAAGCGAGAAGACGCGGGATCCGGGTTTCCGATGAAGAGGTCATCGAGACGATCGCCCAGTATCCTTTTTTTCAGCGTAACGACCGATTTGACAAGCTCCTCTATCATGATGTGCTGCGGTATGTGTTGCGATCCTCCCCCCGGGATTTTGAAGAGGGTATCCGCGGCACAATCGCCTTCATGAAATTATATCAGCAGGCGGCCTCCGGCGTCTCGGTCGCGGAGGAAGAGCTCTTTGAGGAATACCAGAGGCAAAATGCCAAGCTTCAGGTGAGCTACGTCTTGTTTTCCCCTGAGGATTATAAAAAGGAAGCCGTCGTGGATGAGAAAGAAATACGAGAATATTACGAAGGCCACAAGACGTTTTTCATCATGCCCTTGCTCATCAATGTGGAATATTTAAAGATCCCGGCCCCAGAGGATAAGACCGCCGCGGAAAAAGATCAGCAGGAATCCCAAATCCGCCAGATGGCCGAAGAGCTCAAAACCGCCTCCCCGGCCGGGCCTTCGGCCGATTTAAAGACGGTTGGAGAAAAATACGGGATAACGGTTCAGGAGAGCGGTCTTTTCAGCCAGGAACAACCCAATCTAAAAATCGGCTGGTCCTATGAGCTCCTCAAAAAGGCTTTCGAAATGGAGCAAGGCCAAATCAGCGAGGCTTTAGAAACGACGGAGGGGACGTACATTCTCAAAATCAAAGAAAAACACCCTCCCCACATGGCTGAATTCCAGGAAATCCGGGAAAAAATCAAAGAGGCCTTATTATTAGAGAAGGCCAAGGCCCTGGCCCAAAATAAGGCCTCGGAATATTTAAAGGCCCTTAAAGAAAATCTGGCCGACACCCCTCAAAAAGATTTTACCCAAACCGCCTCCCCCCTCAATCGTCCCGTCTTGAAAACACCCCTCTTTCACCGCGGAGAATACCTGCCGGGCTTAGGGATCTCCAAGGAATTCCAGGATGCGGCCTTCCGCCTCGATACCCAAAATAAAATCAGCGAGGTCGTTGAGACCTCCAGGGGGTTCGCTATTCTTCATTTGGATTCACTTCAGCCAGTTAGCCAGGAGGATTTCGAGAAAGAAAAGGCCCAATTTGCCAAAACGCTTTTTCAGGAAAAACAGAATGAAGCCTTTAATGATTTTCTTTCTGCGTTAAGAATCAAGGCCAATCTTGAGGACAATATCTCTAAGCTGAAGGCACAAAGAGAAAGGCAGTAAAGGAAAATTTAAGGAGTGGTTGGGTTCTTTTTTGTAAGGAGAATGTCTTTATAGTTGTCGGGGAGGGCGTGCTCCACGGAGCGCACCATCCCTTCTTGGTCCACCAGGACAAACGTGGGCACCCCGATGATCGCATAAGGATCGCCTAAGGAGGAGTCCTCGTCTAAAAAGACCGTCAAATCGATATGGTTTTTCGCCACATAAGCGCTCACCTCTTTGGCGCTTTCCCCCACGTCAACAAGGATGAGCTTAATGCCGCTTTTCTCTATTTGCTCGCTTTGTTTGTCCAGCTCTTTTAAGGCCGCCCGGCAATGAGGGCACCACGTCGCCCAGAAAAAGATAATGGCGCTTTTGTTGTCGCGAAATTGGGTCATATTGACCAAAGGACCTTGGAGCGTCTTCAAAGTGAAATCCGCAGCCGCCTGACCGACCAAAGGATTTCCCAGAAAGGGAAACTCTCCCCGAACGCTCGAAGGAATCAACGCTACGCAAAGTAACCCACCCATGAGAACAAGACGAATAAAAACTTTCATTCCATTAACCTCCCTGCCTTAACGAAAAAATACTCCCCGGCGATCAAGAGCACCACAAAATAATCAAGGATGCTGCCGGAGAGATTCATCGATCCACCTCAAATAATCGGGATTGCCTTCGACGATGGGTAAGGCAATCACCTCCGGCACCTCATAACTGTGCACGGATTTGACCGTCTTGACGATTTTCTTAAAGAGGCTTTCCTGGCTTTTCAAAATAAGAAGAACTTCTTGGGCGTTGTCGATTTTCCCCTGCCACCAGAAAAACGACTTGACCCCTTCCACGATGTTCGCACACGCAATGAGCTTTTCCTCGAGCAGCTTTTGGCTGATGCGCTTCGCTTCGCTCAAATCTTTGGCAGTGACAAAGACAACGATATTCATTTCAACATCACCAGCGAAATCATCCGGCCCGCCTTCTCCTCTTCCCGTCGGTAGGAAAAAAACCTTGAATCGCAAGAGGTGCAAATCCCGCAGTCAAAAATATTATCCGCTTTGACCCCCACGCTCAACAGCTGGTTTTTGTTGACCAAAGCCAAATCCAGGGTAAATTCATCAGATAGCTGATTCACCCCCACTGCTTCGCTTTGTCCCCTGAAATCGCAAAGCGATTTCGGGGATTTAATCCCGGAAAGGCTTCGCCTTTCACGGGACGAAGCAAAGCGGTGGGGGTGAATCTCCTCAGGGAAGTACTCTTTAAATTCCGCTCCCACTCGATAGCAGCAATCCCGCAGCGCCGGGCCAAAAGCGGCTTTTAAATCCTGGGGATCTGTCTTCCATTCCCGCATCATCCGCTGGACGG
>CAZUJQ010000107.1:0-7543 GCA_964620805.1 uncultured Planctomycetales bacterium
CTTCCGGATCGCGATCAAATTCCTTCGGCAGATTCGGCAGCTCATAACGAGCTTCAGTGATCGGTAATGTTTTAGTCATTCTTCTCCTCCTATGTCATCCAATGTTCTTTTCAACTTGTCTATCTAAGTATACAAATAGGAGTACATATTGTCAACACAATCATTCCCAATCATCCCAAGCCCTATTTTCAGCCCAGGAGGGGTCAATAGAAATAAAACGGGCGGCCCCCACAGGTTCCTTCAGAACCTAAGCGTGGAGGGCCCGCCCGAATTCGGGTACGCGTCCCCGGAATTCCCGTCTACCCGCCAGCCTGTCCCCAAAATGGTGACTGTCACCTTTGCTTACGGATTTGGCGTACAGGTCGATGATATCTCTTCGCACATGAAAAAACAGCATTCATCTTGATTCTGGCAATTCTTGCTACAGCCCGGCAACCCGGCCAGCCAGTTCCTACAAGACGGACTGAATGCAGGGTTCGCAGGATTCCCAGAATAAAAGCACCCTTGATTTCCCTGCTGTGCTGAGGGAGGAGGACAGTAACCTGCTCGTCTCGATCCTGATGAACAAAAACTGTCTTTATCTCTCCAACCCCAGCTTCCTCCAATATCACAATGCGTCCATGTGCTTGCACTCATAGAACACTACGGACACGGCTTTGCGCAGGTGATTTCACACTTGGGAGCCCCCTTATTGTTGTTCCCCTCCCAAGCGTAACACCCATCAGCGTCAACCGGCCCCCCTTCCCAGTTTTTACATTTCCCCACACACCAGGCTTTAACATCTATTCTTTGTTCGCCCAGGGCGCAACGAATCACACAACACGGAGCACTACTATCACACTTATTTGACCAAGGCTGAGGACTATTATAAGAAGTAGCGCTGGGGCTACACCCACCGCCCCCCGCACCGCCGCCCGTCTGAATGGTATACTGCCCACACACCGGCGGCACACACGCCCCGGCCTGCACAACATATCCCGGCAAGCACTCTGCTTCACATTTTCTGCCAGCCGGCGGGCTACAATCATCCACCGGCACCCACGGCACCTGCCCCACCACCCCCACATCATCCCCCGGACACGAAGTCGAATTATCCGGAATGAATCCGGTGCACTGATTGCAAAACAGCGTGGATCGGCACTCAAAGCGCGGCGGCAGATTCCCGCAGGTGATTTTGACCTGTTGTTCCCCCGGAGGAGGACACCCCACCCCGCAGGGCCCCGGCTCTTCTTCACAGCAGCTATTCTCCACCTCACACTTGGGCTCGGGCAGCTCGCAGTCCAGCGGCACGCAGTCCTTATCCCAATACATCTCGGTCTTCTTGCAGCCCCCTAAACCGCAGCCGATCGGCTTAAAGGGACACCGGCACTGGGGCGTGGGTAGCCCGGTGGGATCCCGGTCGGATAAGGGATCTAAGAACGCATCCTCGGTGGTATCCTCCCACATCTTAAAATGCGCGTTGACCGAGCGGATCACGTACGGCCCCAGAACCACGATCCCCACCATGACCAAGGCGACCATGGTGCAGTATTCGATCGTGGACTGAGCCTGCTTGAGTTTTAATTTTTTTGCTTTATTTAAAGAAGAGGCTCGAAGGTGAGTGAGTGAGTGAGTGAAACGAAAGGTGAGTAAGTGTATGATTCTCTTTCTCATGGAGCTAGTAAGTTATGATCGAGTCACAGCAAAATCGATCTTATCCAGTGGGGAAGCGCTTATACGTGTGCTGACATCTATAATCTCAATAGAAACGATCTTTCTCTCTTTGGAATAATCAAAAATTATTCCATCTCTTTCTACGCTCTCAGAAATACCTACCCCTGAAAGGAATTCAATATTCATCAGGTCATGCTTCGGATCATATTCCACTCTCATGGTTTGTCCTCCTTAATAACGATCTACCCGGGATGTCAAATAGGCAGTAATGACAACAAATTTATCCTCATCTTCATCAACGACTACTCTTAACAACATCTCCTTTCCATTGATTGAGTAGCGCTTCTGTCTTATTTTACGCCCCCTGTATCCTTCAACTATTCGTTCTGGAAAATTGAGTGTCTCTTCTACCCATTCCCGCAGGATTTTCCTTTGCTCCATTTTCTTTAAAGCCAAAGGAATAATTTCAATTCGCTTCATGGTGCGTTGTATATCTACACTTAAAAGTTTACACCAAAATCCTGTTGGAAACAATGGACAATTTTAGGAAAATTTAGGAAATTCTGGCTATTTCCCTGATCGCTTTATACGGATAGATCCCCGAGGAATGCCCATCGTTCCAGGTGATGCCGATGGCATAATTTCCCAGGGGGGTAATTTCAGCGGGCTGAATATCCGGGCGTACATTTTCAGCGCGAAAGAGTCTCTGGCCGGTTAATTCATTCACGCAAAGCGCGCAACGGCAACTCAAGCGTAAATCCCGATTGGAAACACTGAGCTCCTCCCCATCCGGCCAGCATAAACGGACTTCCTTGCCATCGAAAGTGATCGTGGGGATTTCCTTTTTCTCAATGCTGCTTTTTCCTAAGGCCCTGACCACCTTGTCCACCAGATTCCGGATAAATTCATTTTTCACGGGCTCACCTATTTTCCGCGTCAATTCCGGTAGGATCGGAAGCTCGGCCAGGATCGGAAGGCCAAATCTCTCTTCCAAATTCTCCCCCTGGCTTTCGCCGAAGATAAAGTGCTTTTTCTGGCACTGATCACAGACAAAGTAAGACATGTTTTCCACAATCCCCAGCATGGGGACATCCACCTTCTCAAACATGAGGATCCCGCGGGCCACGTCTACCAAAGAAAGCGTCTGGCGGGTGGTGACAATCACGGCACCGGCCAGCCGCAACGATTGGGTGATGGTCAGCTGCACGTCGCCGGTTCCCGGGGGCATATCGATAAAAAGGTAATCAAGCTGACCCCACGCCGTCTGCTGCAATAACTGCTGGATATAACGGGAAACAATCGGCCCGCGCATGACCGCCGGCGCATCCCCCAATAAAAATCCAAACGACATGATCTTGAGCTGATTCTTTTCAATGGGAATGAGCTGCTTCTTTTCGTTGACGGTGATGGGTGTTCCTTGAAGATTCAGCAAGGTCGGCACCGATGGCCCATGGATATCCGCATCCAAAAGCCCGATGGTAAAACCCCGGCTGGCCAGCTCCAACCCTAAGCACGCCGCCACCGTGGATTTCCCCACGCCCCCCTTGCAGGAAGAGACCGCCAGGATGGATTTGACGTCTTTCAAGGTATCAGGCACAGCCGTTTGCTCAGCTCTCGGCTTAAGGGGGGCAGAGAGCATATTCACGGTGACTTTATCGACATCTCCTAGATTTTTGATAACGTCTTCGGCCTTTTGCTGGAACTCGGCTCGGATGGGGCAGGCCGGAGTCGTCAAGACAATGTCGAGGGAAACCTCTTTTCCCTCGATCTTCAGGTTTTTAACGAATCCCAGGGACACGATATCTTTATTAAAATCCGGGTCGATGACCTGCGTTAGGGCTTTTAAGACTTCTTGTGGAGTTGGCATGGGGGTTGATGGCTTATGGCGTATGGCTGATAGCTCGTAGCTCATAGCCCAAAGCCAATAGTCGTTCGATGATTAGCTGTGAGCTGTGAGCTATGAGCCATGAGCTTCTATGCCATAAGCTTCTAAAAGTTCAAATCTGCATCCGGGCGATCTCTTCTTCGCTTAAGCGGCGGGATTGAATCCTTTTGATCTGATTCTTATGACGGACAAGCCAGTATTCGACTTCCACTGACTCCGCCTCTTTGTGGCGGGAAAACCGCTGAACCAATCCGGCCGCGGCGCTCAAAATGTCTTCCGAAGGAAAATACCCTTTTAAAACCAACGTGGGGCCGCGCTTGTCCGGCAACTCAAAGGTGTGATCATCCGGATGGGCAAAGGCGCGTAGCGAGCCATTCTCCTCCTCATCCCGTCCCAGGATCGCTTTAAAATCAGGGGAAATCCGAAAGTGCCGGCCCCACTTCAAGGCAATCGTCTCACGGAAGTTACGATATCCGTGCTCAAAGGTGTCTTTCATCCGACGGGCAAAGTTCTTGTCGGTCAAAAGGCATCCGCCTGCGGGCGGAAGGTAATCGGAAATGCCGTACTGCTTAGCCAATTCCATCTGACGGGAGCGGGAGCGGCCCGAAAGATCGAGCAGCTTTTCGCGATCCACCAAACCTTCTTTTTCCGGAACGGTGGGATCCAGAAACTGGGCGCAAAGGGGTCTTAAGAGCCGGCCTTCGAGATTGCTTCCTTTTTCAATCGCCCGCATGCTCTGGCGCATCTGGGACATGGGCCGCTGTCCTAAGACCTCGCCGGTAAAGACAAATTCGGCGCCGACCGCGGTCATGTATTTTTGCGCCCGGGAAAACATATGGATCCGACAATCGACACAGGGGTTTAAGGCGCTGCCATAGCCGTACTTTGGCTTTTTCACGACTTCCAAGTAACGTTCATCCAGCTGCAAGACCATGAACTTGATCCCCAAGCTCTCTGCGGCCGCTTGCGCCTTGGACTTGTCGCAGCAACCCCACGGCATAGCGAAATAAAGCCCATGGACCTCGATTCCCAGATCCCGGACAATACGCGCCGCCAGAGCACTGTCCAGGCCTCCGGACAAAAGTCCCACGGCCTTGACTCGTTCGACCCCGCCTTCGGCGGGCCTCAGAGTCAACCCTGAGCAAGGCCCCCCGCCATTAGGCGGGGGGCAAGTCGAAGGGTTGATTTGTCTTTTTTCGGAAGGTAAAATTGTATTTATTTCTGTCATGCTTTGTCCTCGCTGAAATAATAGCGAAGGTAATATATATGAATTTCCTCGAGAATTCAATAAAAACTTGCCCTCGAGACGATCTTTTGTTAGGATATTGCGCCTATGAAAAAACCAGCGGAAAGAAAACCACCCGCAACAAAACCCATGACCGGCGCGCAGGCGCTGATCCAGTGTCTGGAGAATCACGGAGTGAAGTATATCTTTGGGCTCTCGGGTGGCGCGGCCATGCCGATCTTCGATGCATTGGTCGATTCCAAAATCAAGCTGATTTTGGTCCGCCACGAGCAGGGCGCCGTCCACATGGCCGACGGCTACGCCCGGGCCACGGGAAAGCCCGGAGTCGTCTTGGTCACGAGCGGCCCCGGCGCCACCAACACCGTGACCGGCATCATGACCGCGCATATGGATTCTGTGCCCGTGATTGTCTTGACCGGCCAGACCATAACCGCGATGCTGGGCAAAGACGCCTTTCAGGAAGCCGACATCGCCGGCATCACCATGCCCATCGTCAAGCATAGCTACCTCATCAAAAATACGAATGACATCCCCCGCGTCCTCAAAGAGGCGTTTTATATCTGCAACACGGGCCGTCCGGGGCCGGTTTTATTGGATCTTCCCAAAGACGTGACCTCGGCTCCCTTCACCGGATCAACGCTGGATCCCGAGATGGATCTTCCCGGATACAAAGTGCCGATCATGTGCGATAAGAGTCATGTCCTTAAGATGGCCAAGATATTTAAAGGATCGAAACGTCCGCTCCTTTTGATCGGCCACGGCGCAGTCATTGCCCGTGCGGGCAAGGCCATCCGGGAGCTGGCAGAAAAACTGCGCTCCCCGGTGACCAATACCCTGCTGGGCAAAGGCGCTTTTCCAGAGACCGATCGCCTTTCGTTGGGGATGCTCGGGATGCACGGCACCGCCTACGCCAACAAGGCCCTGACCATGTGTGATGTGATCCTGTCCATAGGCTCCCGTTGGGATGACCGGATCAACGGCAACAACCAGGAATTCTGTCTGGGGGCCAAGAAGCTGCACATCGATGTGGATCCCGCGGAGATTGGAAAGATCGTGAAGCCCGATGCCTACTGTGTCGGCGATGCGCGCTTGATTGTGGAGGAACTCGTCAAACATGTCGAGCCTTTAGAAACCCAAGAATGGCTTCAGGAATTGGACTATTTAAAGAAACAATACCCGCTCAAATACAGCCGTGAAAATGGATTGACCGCCCAGTATGTCCTCCATGAGCTGTATAAAGTGACCGAAGGCAAGGCCGTGGTCACAACCGATGTGGGCCAGCACCAGATGTGGGCGGCCCAGTTTTATCTGACGGACTACTGCGATAACTGGATCACCTCGGGCGGCGCGGGGACCATGGGATTTGGGTTTCCGGCGGCCATCGGCGCCCAGTTCGGCCGGCCGAATGATCTCGTGGTGGCGATTGTGGGTGACGGCGGATTCCAGATGACGCTCTACGAACTTTCCACGATCTTCATCCATAAACTGCCGGTCAAGGTCTTGATCATCGACAACAAATATCTGGGGATGGTGCGCCAGTGGCAGGAGCTCTTCTTTGACAATCGGCTCTCCGGTGTGGATCTCGAAGGAAACCCGGACTTCGTGAAATTGGCCGAGGCATATAACGTTAAAGGAGTCCATGTCCATAAACCAGAGCATGTCCGGGAACGATTGATCGAAGCCATAAACCATAAAGGGCCTTGCGTGATTCATGCCGAGGTCATCAAAGAAGACAACGTCTTTCCGATGATTCCAGCGGGAAAATCCGCGTACCATATGATTATCGAACCGCCGAAAACGAAACTAGAGAAACCTACGGGAAGCACCTAATTGAAAAGTAATAAGGAGAATTAAACCACAAATCACAAATTCCAATGACCAAACAATACCAAAATAACAATACCAAATCTTTTAAGAAGTTCGAATTGGGATATTGGGTATTGTAATTTGTTTGTCCCTCGGATCCCGAAGATCCATCGAGAAATCCTCGGGATCTGAGGGATAATTTGTGGTTTGTTTATTGTAATTTTTCTCGAAACTCTATCCATGGAAAATATGACGGACACCAAACCCAAAGACATCCACACCATAAGCCTCCTGGTGGCCAACAAACCTGGCGTTTTGGTCCGTATCGCCCTGGTCTTTGCCCGCCGTGGCTACAACATCGATTCTTTGGTTGTTTCGCCCTCGGTTGATCCGCGCTTCTCCCGTATGACCATCACCGCCAAGGGCGACCCCGGCACCCTCGATCAGATCATCAAACAGGCCGGCAAACTCATTGATGTGATTCACGTGGGCGAGCACCGGCATGAGGAATCGGTCGAGAAGGAACTGGCCCTTTTTAAAATACGCTCCAAACCCCAAACCAAGGCCGCCATCTCAAAAGCCCTCAAACCCTTTCACGCCCATGTCCTGGAGTCCACGGACACAACCACGATCATCGAGCAAACCGGGACAACCGACCAGTTAGACCAGTTGGAAGAATCTCTCAAAAAGTACGGCATCATCGAGATGGTCCGGACCGGCAAAGTCCTGATTGCCCGGGGAAAAGAATCGACGTGATTCCGGCCTAAAGCCAATTCGTCAGATGTCTGACGAATTGGAAAATGCCCCAACTGGCCAATTCCTCCCGACGTACTGTCGGGATGAATTGAAGATGAGCTAAAAAGTGGAAATATTATTTGTCATAAAAGCATATCTATGTTATACTCGTTCCAATCAGGATTGCGAAAAATTTAGCCATGCTTGAGAATTTTCGC
>CAZUJQ010000108.1:0-7473 GCA_964620805.1 uncultured Planctomycetales bacterium
CATTCGGCCGCCCAAAGTTATAACCGTTTGGTTAAAAATCTTTTTTCAGCAGACCATACTTATTTTTTCTGTTAGCTTGACAACTTGCGCGCTAAGTTCACAAATAACTCTAACGACGGCTTCAGGGCCAGAATGATAAATGGCCAATGCTTCTTCTCGTGTTATAACTTTCATACACATACAATAAAAGCATTTAGCCCTCGATTCCAGTATTAAAACGTTTTTTTAAAATGACCTCTCGTGCTGAGAGACGTGAGTAGTTACAGATAAACATAAAATTGTCAAGGCGTATTTATGAAAGGTGCGGGGTGTGTTTTCATTTTTGGGGGAAAGAAAAAACTTTAATCATATGAACCAAAAGGGCATTGCGAATATTGCACTCGTTATTTTGATACTTGTTCTTGCTGGGGCATTTGGGTATATCGTACAAAAAACCATGGCCTCTGATGCCGCAGAGTATCCGTACATTTTGAAACCATTATCACAGACCCAGCTGTCCGGTTTGCATTCCGAATTTGAGGCTTCTAATAAAAATATCTGTGCTCAAATCAACGAATATGGTTTTACTGAATTTAAAAGCGGCTGTTTCGGCGAAACCATCATCAAAGTAGAAATTACGGATGAAACAAGCATCATCGAAATGGTAAAAAATTGGCTTGTCCAGAACTCGAAATTCACAGGCATCACTAAAAAATCAGATGCCATAGTCGAGCGGGTTGTAAAACTCGAGGGTTGCATAAAGTGTGAGGCCCTGAATTTCGATAGAAAAGTTATTGGACTTCGAATTGATTTCCGCGGCCAAATATACAATGGTCTCCCCGTGGAAGGGGATATAGGCTCGCTCACTGTTTTTGCTAATGCAAAGGGCATATCAAGAATTGACGGTTATTGGTTTCCCAAAATTATAGTGCCTCTGGAACCAAAAATCTCTGAAGCTTCCACAAAAAGCAAACTTAACGGCAGAATTTTTACGTACAGTGATTTTGCAGGGAATCCCGTAAATTATCGTGTTGAACAAAAAGATTTGAGTAATGTTGCGTATAAAGTAGTATTTGTTAAAAAATCTTCTCAGGGATTAGAATTTCGACTGGCATGGAAAATTCCAGTTGGACCTTGGACTGTATACATTGATGCTGTAACAGGCGAGGAATTGAAAGTTGACCAGATGTTTCAAACATAGCGGGGGGATTTTCTTGCCCCGCCACGGCGGGGCGAAATGCATTCGGACTCATTCAAGAATACTGCGCCAGGTTTCGTTATGAAAAAAATCATCGCTCTGTTCAGTGTCACACTGGTTCTCATGGGGAGTTCGATTCCGATCCCTCCCAATCATGAAACCGCCCTGGCGCAGACCGCTGACGAACTCCTTTGTGAGGTGGCCAGAAGAGAGCCGCATTTCGGTGGCATGTTTGTTGGACCGGATAGGGTGCTTCGGATTTACTTGAGCGAAGAAAGCCCCGATATTGTGGCATCCGTCAAGAAAGCCATTGCAATCGTCTACGGTGATCGTCTGGCACTCAATCGAATCCAGGTCCTCAAAGGAGAGTATGGCTTCTTGCAGCTTAAGGCATGGTATGAGAGCCTGAGCGCGGGGGTCTTGGGGATTCCGGGTGTGGTATTCACAGATCTCGAGGAAACCAAGAACCGCCTGCGAGTAGGAGTTGAGAAGCCGGAGATAAAGGACCTTGTGAAAGATCGACTCGTTCAACTAGGCATTCCCCTGGAAGCCGTTATTATTGAGGAGACTAAGCCCATACAACTTGAGTGATCCCAAAACCCATTGTTCATATTGTGCCCTAGGCTTGAGAATAGTAGAATACTTTCATGAAAAAGACTTCAGTTCAAAATAGCGACAGAATAGAAATGCTCAAATCGTATTTCGAACGACGCGATGATGTGATGATGGCATTTCTTTTTGGTTCGCATTCGAAAGGCCAAACGCACCGGACCTCAGATTGGGATATTGCGGTGTATTTTAGGCCTACCGTTGAAGCCATCGAGTGGGAAGAACACCATCGCGACTACCCCCAGGAAGACCGTGTGTGGACAGACTGCATTGATCTCTTGAAGACCGACGAGGTTGATCTCGTGGTCTTGAATCGAGCGCCGGTGAGCATTGCCGATACCGCTATCCGGGGGATCCCTCTGGTGGTCAAAGATCACCGCCTTTTTATCAGGTTCATGCTCATCGTGACTGCGGCTGCCGAAGATTATCGACAGTTTGTCAAGGAATACTATGAGATTAGCCAGCGTTCGACCTCGCTTAAGGCGCAGGATCAGGAAGACATCCGTAAAACCATTGAGTTCCTGGAAGAGCAGCTAGCACTGTATTCCTATTTTGTTCAGTTTTCCAATCGCGATTACATTGAGGATGTTCACAAACGCAATGACGTTGAGCGCTGGATTGAGAATATTGTGAATGCTGCAATTGATCTTGCCAAGATCATCCTGGGAAGCGAAAAGAGGCCCATTCCGGATACTTATCGGGAGACAATGCGGCAGGCCGTCTGGACACTTAAAATTCCTGAGGACCTGATCGAGCCATTTGAGCGCTGGGTGAGGCTCCGAAATATCCTTGCCCATGAATACCTCGATATCAAGTGGAAAAGGATTGAGGATTTTATTCACCAAAGTGAGTCCTATTTCCGTGAGTTCGTGAAAGGAGTGAAGCGATTTCTTAAGGAGAATTCTTAAAGAAAGCCCTTCTTTTCGATTCTTCAAAAAGTTAACCCTCCTTATTCTGCATCATTTCGAATAATAATGAAACAGAAAATCATTCATTGGGATTGTCATGACAAAGACAAGGGGAAGCCAAAGAGGCCTTGGGCCCTTATTGTTTTCCTTCTCATTTTGATGGCCGGGGTTTCCAGTCACGGATATTCGCAACGAGAATCCATCATTTCAGAAGAAGACTTAAAGTCGTTACCAGACCGGCTTAGACCTGACGTAGAGAAAGACATAAAATCACTCACCTCAAAACCACAGTTTAAGCCTTCTTCAGAAAGGGCCCTTTATCACTACCAAGAGGGGGGAATCGAATTCTCCTATCCCTCCAATCTTTTATTGACGGATCATCGATGGCGGGAAGGCCTAGACCCTGTAAGTTATATAGGGTTTCCGGTCATTTCTCTGCAGGACCACAATTCCGAAGGTCACACGCGGGGAGGGATATGTAGCCGAGATTGTATACGTTTGGATGCCGTATCATCAGCTTATGCCCCGAAGCAGAAAATAGAGGCTCCTGTCCGGAATAGGTTTCATTATCAAGATGAAAGGGGAAGCCAACCCTTCACGATCAATGGGCTGGAAGCTGTTCGATATTATGCCATTCATCCCGCAGGGGATTGGGCAGGATTCATGCAGATTGGATGGTCTCTGGAGGACCATACCTTCCTCAAAGATCCCTCTATAGACCGATGGATGGAGATTACTTATTATGAGCGTGTAAAGTCCTTACCCCGAGAGCCAAACCTCTTGACAGGAAAGAAGGTTAAAGAACTCTTTGACCAAGAAAAATATAAGGCCTTCCAATCCATTGTTTCGAGTTTTAAGTTTCTTCCCACAGACACAACGAAGTGGAGAACGTATTCGAATAAGGAACTAGGCATTTCCTTCTCCTGTCCGGCATATTGGGGGTATATCACGGAGCAAAGATATGGGAGGAGATTAGTAGAGACAATGATCACCCAAAAGGCGACAGAAGAGATAAAAGCCGTATTTAAATATGAGATGGATGTGTCGAAAAGTGAAACTCTATCGCCAGAGGCCCGCGCGGCGATGGCAGATGAACTCTACCTCGATTTTTTCAATCCGTTGTTACCCAGAAACGGCTTTGCCCAAATCGGTTTTGAAGCGCATGGCCCTAAAACTGTGACCAGGCACATCCATGACTATAGCCAAGCCGTTGCCAGCCGATCGCTGTTCCAATACATAGGGCAATCTCTTAAAAACGCCTGCGAGAATCAAGGCTATCTGAACACTTTGCTTTACGATGTCCGACTGACTCAATGCGATCTTCGAAGCCTCCCCAACGGCACGGGTGTGGTGATTTTCCAAGGAAGCTTCGCTAAGGCCTACGAGGGAAGTGGGCCGGGCGATCGGGACAGAGGATGGGGGGACAGGTATCAATTTTCAGATTATGAGTTGTCCCTTATCCCTCCACAAGAGCGAAAATTTACTTCCTTTGTGGCCGCGATTCTCCCCACGAAATCCCCTCGGTGGTCGGGAATAACGATTTATGCCATGGGCACAAGCTCAGAGATGGAAGAACGCGAGGCTCTCTTTAACCAGATCATATCATTTTTGTCCTATACTTCTGGGCCACGGCTTTGAGGTAGTTCTTTCTTGAGCTTTAGGAAACGAAGCCTGTTGTATTTGAACATGAAACAAAAAATTACCATCTCCGTCATCGGCGGGCACCAGATGACGGAAAAAACTGAAAAGATGGCCCGGCAGATCGGTGCCATGATTGCCCAACTGGGCGCGGTTTTGGTCTGCGGCGGTCTGGACGGCGTGATGATGGCCGCCTGCCGCGGGGCCAAAGAGGCGGGTGGCATGACAATCGGCATCCTGCCGGGGAAAAACAAAAAAGACGCCAATCCTTGTATCGACATCGCTCTGCCTCCCTCGATTGGCTTTGCCAGACAGAGCAAAGCATTTTTGGGAAGACGGTTGTCAGGCGTAGCTGAACACACGAAGTATTCAGTGAAGCCTGACACCAGACTTCGTCACAAGATTCGCATGGCACTTGTGGTAAAAAAATTCTATACTACAATGTGCACAATATGATACACTATATACTGGAATGATAGTTAAAGATACCATGGTTGTTATTCACTTGGCAAAGGTGACACTGCTGGAAAAGTGTTGCGAATATTTCAAGCCAGTCGTGATCCCTGAAGAAGTGCGAGAAGAAATCCTCGCAGGCAGCAAGAAAGGCTATGAGGATGTCAAGATAGTTGAAGAACTCATTAAAAAAGGAAGACTGAGTGTGAAGAGTGTCCGCAGCAAGAATCTCTTGAAACAGGCTGAGCAGTTCAACGTGCAAAAAGGAGAGGCAGCGGCACTTGCTTTATACTGGCAGGAAAAGGCTAACTACCTGGCCAGTGATGATGACAACCTCAGAAAGAAAAGCATTTTGTTGAACCTCAAGCTAATAGGCACACCTGCAATTATCTTGAAGCTTTACCAAGAAAAGCTGATAAGTCAAGACAAGCTTTGGGAAAGCGTACAGGTATTAAGGAAAATAGGATGGTTTAGTAATCCTGTGATGGATAAAATTTTAATGGAGGTAAAATGAGACAAAACGCCATTGGTATAAGGCTTCCCAAAGAAGTGCTTTTAAGAATAGAAAAGCTGAGCAAGGAAGAGCAAGCAGATAGAAGTACAATTATACGAAAACTTGTGCTTTTGGGATATTCTGATTTTGTGAAAGAGAAGGCGGCAGAGAAATACCTCACTGGCAAAATAACGATGTCAGAAGCAGCCCGGCAGGCAGACCTAACAATGTGGGAAATGGAGAAGTACTTAGTAGAGAGCGGCTTTAAATCAAGTTATTCGATAGAGGATTTAGAAAAAGAAGTAAAATTGCTTGGATAAGCCTGTTTCTAAGCGCCGCAGGGTTGTTTTTAGAGAGTGGTGGAAGATTGAAAATTTATTTCGTTTACAGCCGATGAGGTAATAACTTAAGTTTCAGATCGCCCATATGATTCGTATTCGTATTCTATTTATTATACTTGAGTTTGGCAAATTTTCGAATTTGTCGTCGGAAAAGTCTCTCGGATCGCAAAAACAGGTTTTCGATACCACAAAATTGCTTTCTCGACGAGAACTACCTGAAAATACGGCCCAAAAGCCCGAAAAAGTGCCAAACTCAAGTATTATATTAGGAATAGCATCTTTGACCGTAATGTATTTCATCTATATTATTGGTTATTTATTTGGTCCGTTGTCTTTTAATCCTTCAGAGGCAAAATCACGATACATCATTGATGCGTTTTTGTATAAAGAGTCTATGGAGTCAATTTCAGCGTGGTGGGGGTACATTGGGATCGTTGGAAGAGAGGGAAAGAGTATTGCAAGAGCAAGGAAAGCTTAAAAAACTATGAATCTACGAGGATTAATAGCAACTGTTATTTTTCTGATCAGCGTGGGCCCAATAGGGGCTTTGGTCTTTCCTCAAGAATTTTCGCCTTCCGTACGCGATCCACGCAAGATTGGGCTTCCGATATTTCCTTCTATGAAAGACATGGAGAGTGTGATCAAGGATCTGGGCGCGGGCAGTATTCCTTATCTACGGTATGCCTTACAGAAAGGCACGCCGGCCGTTCAGTACCAGGCTGTTTAGGTCTTTAGCAGGTACAGGATTATACCTTTAATCCCCGATGTGATTGAGTTGATTCTTGTATCAGAACCGCTTCCTCGGGAGGGAGATGTAGACCATGGTCGATTAGGCTTTCAAGCGGCTGACCATCTGGCAAAGATCGCGACCTTTCTTGATGGAAAAACTTTAAAAGAAAGAGGAGAGGAGCAATTTTCGCTTCTGTATTCCTCGCGAGATTTTGAATCAAGAGCGAAAACGGTCCAGGCCAGTTGGCGCAAGTGGTGGGAGGGGTATCGGTCAGGCCTATGAGAATTTCGAATCAATGAAACAGAAAATCACCATCTCCGTCACCAGGCTTCGTTCCAAAACTTACGTGTTGGAACTACGCCTGGCTTCGCCAGAAGTCAGGCGTAGTTCCTCTTGCGATTCAGAAAACGAAGCCTGTTGTCAGGCGAAGCTGAACACGTTAAGTATTCAGCGGAGCCTGATTAGATCTATTTAAATATGAAGCAAAAGATTACGATCTCCCTTGTCGGCGGGCACCAGATGACGAAAAAGACAGAGAAGTTGGCCGAGCAGGTCGGCGCTCTGGTCGCTCAACTGGGCGGGGTCCTGGTCTGCGGCGGACTCGACGGTGTCATGATGGCGGCCTGTCGCGGGGCCCGGGAGGCCGGCGGCATGACGATCGGGATTCTGCCTGGCAAGAGCAAGAGAGACGCCAACCCTTATGTGGACATTGCCCTTCCGACCTCTCTAGGCTATGCCCGTAATGCGATAGTGGCGTGTTCGGCGGACATTATTGTAGCGCTCCCTGGAAGCTATGGAACCTCCTCGGAGATTTCCTATGGTTTGATTTATTGCCGGCCGGTCATTGATCTGGGCGGCTGGAATGTGCCGGGGATGATTAAGGTGAAGAATATAGAGGAAGCGGAAAGAAAGATCAAGGAGCTCGTGGGAGAGATTGAAGTGAGTAGCAACGTTAATTTCCAATAAACAAATTCCAAACCACAAACAAACCACAAATCCCAATGACCAAAAATCGACGAAAAATTGAATGGTTTAATAATTGTGATTTCGGTATTGGGTATTGTTTATCACTTGAGTTTGGCAAATTTTTGAAAATATTGTCGTAAGAAGAAAGGCTTTCGACC
>CAZUJQ010000109.1:0-7420 GCA_964620805.1 uncultured Planctomycetales bacterium
TTAAAATAAAATCCTCTCATCGCACGATCTTTGGTATAATCTGGCAAAATTTGGATGGCCCTAAAATGACAGACAAATGGCTTACTATTAACCAAATCGCCCGTTACCTCCAAGTCTCCAAAGAGAAAATCTACAAGCTCTGCCAAAAGGGCAAAATGCCCGCCTCCAAAATCGGCGGCCAGTGGAGGTTTAAAAAGGACACCGTCGATCAATGGGCAGAAAGCTTATCCAACCAACCGGCAAAAATGAAAAGGACTAAACGTGTACGTTCCAGACAGTTCTCTCATCGATAACAGCAAGCTGAAACTCTTCAGCGAGCTGCAAAAGATTTTATCCGAACAGAAGCGTCTTGACATTGCCAGTGGATATTTCAATCTCGGGGGCTTCCAGCTGATTAAAGACGAGCTTAAGAAGAGCAAAAAATTTAGACTTCTGATTGGGCGGACACCTGAGAGGGATGATCGAAAACTGATTGACGATTTGTTTGAGTTAAAAAACGCATATGAGCAGGCCATCAAAACCGATCTTGAGGATGAGGATCTGAAAAAGGAGAAAAAAGAATCTGCGACCGATTTGATCGACTTCCTGAAACGTAAGGAAGTCGAAGTTAGACTTTATGATAAAACCTTCCTTCACGGGAAGGCTTATATCTTTGACAGACTTGTCATCACGGGTTCAAGCAATTTCACTTACTCAGGATTAACGGCCAATACCGAGCTTAACGCTGTCTTAGATGAAGCGCATGCCCGCTATATTCGTGAAGAGTGGTTTGAAAAATTTTGGAAAGAAGCCAAGGATTTTAAAGAAGAACTAATCCAAATATACGAAGAGTCGAAATTCGGAACAAAAGAATATCGGCCCTACGAGGTTTTTATCAAAGCTCTCTATGAACTTCAAAAGGAGGACTTTCTAACAAAAGAGGGCGAAATTTCAAAGGACCTCCCCGAAAGCGTCGTCGATCTTTCCACCTTCCAGGAAGATGCCGTTAAAAGAATTTTCTCACGACTCAAGCTTTACAACGGGGTCTTAGTGGCTGATTCGGTTGGCTTGGGCAAGACTTGGATCGCCAAAAAAATCGTAGAGGAATTTGGATTCTATCGCAGAAGGAAATTTCTCGTTGTCTGTCCTGCACAACTACACAATATGTGGCGAGACGAACTAAAACATCTTGGCGTTTCAGAAAACATTCTGCACATGGAGAATTTGGGCAAAGAAGAACTTGATCTGGAGGAGCTTGAGAGTCGGCATGGAATCAAACTGAAAGAAATCGCCTTGATCGTCGTGGATGAATCGCACAATTTCCGCAATCCAATTTCCAATCGTTTCGAGGGTCTTTATTCCCTTATCGAACACACCCATACGGACGGCAACAATCCCAAGATTGTCTTGATGACCGCAACGCCAATGAATAACACGATATGGGATCTTTATCACCAACTAACCCTTGTTTCACAGAACAACAAAAAGATTTTTATAAAAGATGGTATCTATGACTTGGAGAAGGAATTCAAAAAGGCGCAGCAAAAGGGCGGCGAGGCCTCAAGGCTTAATGATGTCCTTCAACTAATCTCGATTCGCCGGACCCGGCAATATATTCAGGAAAATTATCCGGAAGCCAAATTCAAGGCCCAAGATGGCCAATACGAGAAAATAACCTTTCCGAAGCGGAATCTTGAGGCTATTAATTACAGTCTCGATGAGGCCTACCAGGGGCTTTATCACGAAATATCAAAACAAATCGATCAGGAATTGACCTTAGCCTATTACAAGCTAGAGGACTACAAGATCGACCAGAAAAATCGGGAAGAGTTACAACGCATGGAGGCGCTGGCCGGAATCTACCAAACCGTTCTTCTGAAACGTCTCGAAAGTAGCGTTGAAGCCTTTCGTAAGAGCATCAAAGGGCAGATCGATTTCCTAAACCAGTTCAAAAAACTCCTCAAGGAGGGAAAAATCCTCCGCAAAAAGGCCTATTTGAAATATCTTAACTTTTTTGAAGATGAAGTGGAAGCCGAGGATATTCTGGCTGAAATCAAGAAGGATTTGGAGGACATAGATCTCACAGACTACAACTTAAAGAAACTGACCGCCGATCTGGACCAAGACATTAAAATTTTTGAAGAAATCTACGCTAAAGTAAAACCGATCACCGAGAAGGATGACGCAAAGCTCAAGAAATTCAAAGAAATCTTGCTTTCCCTGAAGAAGGAACCCAAAATCATTATTTTCTCTTATTACACGGACACAATCGATTACCTCTATGATGCCCTTGAAAAGGATAAAGATACTCAAAGAACGCTTAGTAAGAAAATTGACAAGGTAGATGGAAGCGTCCCGCTTAATCAGCGCCTCGAAACTCTCAATCAATTTCTCAATGGCGACGTGGATATCCTCTTCTCCACAGACATTCTTTCTGAAGGTCAAAATCTTCAAAAAGCGAGAGTCCTCATTAATTACGACCTTCACTGGAACCCTACGCGAATGATCCAGCGAGCCGGTCGAATCGACCGCATCGGCACACCTTTCAAGGAGATCGCCATTTATAATTTCTTTCCCGACCAAGAACTCGAATTATTGCTTCAACTTGTGCGAACTCTTCAGAACAAAATTGCAATGATCAATGACATCGTGGGTCTTGATTCATCGGTACTTGGAGAAACGATCAGCCCCAAGGTTTTCGGCGTCATAAGGAATCTGAAAGAGGGGTCAGAAAAGGCGAAGCAGGAGATTCTCCGGGACCTTGAAGCAGAACAGTTTGGAGGAGGAGAGATTTTCTGGCAACCCTTAAAAGATCACCTCAAAAAATATGGCCTGGAGCCCATCGAGAAAATTCCGCATGGCATTCAAAGCGGCCTTCGCAAAGGCAGTTTCCGAGGAGTGTTCTTTTATTACCGCTATGCCGAAGATTTCCATTTCTGGTACCTCTACGATTCCGCTACGAAGGAATTTATCACGAATAAAAGCGAAATCCTCAATTTCATTGCCTGCAAGGAAAATGAGCCGAGGGTCATCCCTAAAGATATCGATGCTTATGAGATCAACGAGCTTGTAAAGCAGGAGATTCGGGAGATGTTTTACAGGAGCCTCATTGAGGCAGAAGTGAGAACTGCATCCGGGAAAAAAGAGAAATTTATCCAGGATATGATGGATGAATTAGACCACGTCAATCAGGAATACCTTTTTGAGGAAGACGTTGTTTACCGAGAAAAAGCGGCCTCAGCAAAAAAGAAGCTGAATGAAATCAGCTTTACCAAAAAGAGAATGCAAACCCTTCGTCGGATTTGGAAGGGCTACAAGGAGTCGAAGAACTGGCGTAAATTCCTTGGCAAGCTTTCGGAGTTTGTATCGGATAAAAAAGTTCGTGGTCCGGAGATCAAAGAGGAATTCGACGAGAGAAAACTCAAATTAATTTGTGTGGATTACATCAGTTGAAGATGCAAACCAAAGTTATGCCTGAACCCAGAAATCTTGAACAGTGGATCGAATCCTTTATTCCCAAAATGGATTCGGTCGAAAAGGTATACGCCCTTTTTGAGACATTGGGGTACAACGTCTTATCACCTGACTATCATACTCAAGCAGAAGTTTTTGATTTGAGAGAAAAAGAAAGTCAATTTGTAGAAAGAATTTATGCCATCTCCAACTATGAGAAGCAATTCCAAATTTTTCTTATAAAACTCCAAAGCAAATCCGGAATCAAACCTGAGCTCATCCGATCGATCTCTGAGCTTTTTTTAAAAGAGATTCCCCACCCTTTTCTGATTTTCACGCCGGATTATCGTCAATACACCTTTGCGCTGGCTGAGAAGGTTCGTATCGATGTCGGCGTCTTTAAGCGGCGGATTGTGAAGCTTAATACGGAGCGCGAGAACGCCTACTGGACAGACAAGCGCATCCTGGCTGATCTTGCTCTTCCAACGGACTCAACGACAGCCCTCTCAATTTACCGGCACGTCAAAGGTGCCTTTAGCGTGGAAAGAGTCACGGATGAGTTCTTCGAAGGCTACAAAAGGATGTTCTTTGATATCCGCAAGGAACTACTGAAGCAATCCAAGGACAAAAAGGCCACGCATGATTTCACGCAGCAGCTTCTCAACCGAATTATGTTTCTCTATTTTGTGGCCCGGAAAAGGTGGCTCGGCGATGATTTACGGTTCCTGAGAACGTTTTGGAATGCTTATCTCGCCGCCAATAGACCAGCACGTAAACAAGAAGGCACCTTTTATGAAAAATGGCTGTCGGTGCTTTTCTTCGAGGCGTTTAATAACAAGTTTTCGCCGAGAAGCTATTTCCCGAAGGATTTCAACAGCGTTTTAATGCTTGCGCCTTATCTCAACGGGGGTCTTTTTTCGAAGAGCCGCCTCGATGAGATGGGTTTTGAAGTGAAGGATTCGATCTTTGAAGCAATTTTTAGTTTCTTTGAACGCTACCACTTCACCATTCGTGAGGAACTGCCTCTTGAAGAAGAAGTGGCCGTTGACCCGGAAATGATTGGGAAAGTCTACGAAAGTCTGGTGAATCTATCGGAGACAAGCGACGAACGGGGCGATGCAGGCATTTTCTACACAGACCGAGTCGAAATAGATTTCATGTCCCGGCGCAGCCTTGTGGAATACTTTGACAATTACTTCGAAGGCGCGATTCCCAAAGCTCTGGTTTATGAATTCGTATTTGCAAAAACTGAAGAGGAAAAGAAGAAGGCCGACGGTCAGCTTAAAAGACTCCAGAAATGGCGTGAAATTGAGGAGGCCCTTGAGAGTCTCACAGTCGTGGATCCTGCATGCGGAAGCGGTTCCTTCCTTGTCGGAATGCTCAATATTCTGGCTGACCTTTACAAGATGGTTTACCAGAATTTGGGAATTGAAAAATCGGATCTCGATATTAAAAGGCGCATCATTACACGCTCGCTTTACGGTGTAGACGTCATGGAATGGGCCGTTCACGTTGCGGAACTCAGGCTCTGGCTCCAGCTTGTGGTCGAGACAGAACTCTCACGCGAGGAATTAAAGTTGTCCCCTCTTCTTCCTAATTTGACTTTCAAGATCAGACCGGGAGACAGCCTTGTTGAGGAAATTGGAGGGGTCTACTTGTCCTCCCGTGGCAGAGGAAAAAACGGTTCACTCAAACAGGTGAGTCCGTCCCTAAAAAGGAAAATCGGTGAGTTGAAGGAGGAAAAAGCCAAATTCACCAACAACGAAAGATCCTGCAAATACCCTTTAACCGAGTTCGGAGCCCAGCTTTTAAAAAAAGAGGAGCTCAATATCTACCGTCTTATTCTGGATGAGCGGATTCGTGCCATGGAGAACCAGATTAAAGAGCTGAAATACCCGGTTAAGAAAGGGGTTCAAAAAGAATTGTTTGTTCCATCGAAGGCGGAACAACTGAAATTGATTGACCAGGAAAAAGAGGAGGAAGAAAGGCGCGCCAAGAAAATCGTCGGTCTTGAGGAAGAATTGGAGAAGCTTCGAGAAATCCGAAAGACACTCAATGCAGAAACCAAACCTTTTGTCTGGGATATCGATTTCGTAGAGATTTTCTCCGATGACGAAGAAGGTGGTTTCGACATCGTCATAGGCAATCCACCTTATGTAAGACAGGAAAAGATCGCGGATCCAAGATTTCTAAAGGAAAAAATAACCACCGAGAATAAAAAAGAGTACAAAGAAAAGTTAATCCGTTCTGTCCAGGTCCATTTCCCCAAAGTCCACAGTATCGACAGAAAATCTGACCTTTACGTTTATTTTTATTTTCACGGCCTAGCCCTCCTAAATCCAAAAGGAACCTTCTGCTTTATCACCTCCAATTCCTGGCTTGACGTAGGTTACGGCAAAACCCTGCAGGAATTTCTCCTCGAAAATGTTCAAATCAAGGCGGTCTACGACAATTCAGCCAAGAGGAGCTTTGCCGCGGCGGACGTCAACACGATTATTGCCCTTTTTTGCACACCAAATCCAACAGCAAAGAAGGAAAATTTGAATCACACTGCAAAATTCGTGATGTTCAAAAAGCCCTTTGAAGAAGTTGTCAAAGTGGAAAACCTGCTCAAGATCGAAGCGGCACGGGAGATTCTTAAGACCGATGAATTTCGGCTCTATCCTCAAAAACAAGAAGATCTCTTGGAAGAAGGCTGGGAATATCCAGAGGAATCGATGGAGGAGGAAAGAAAACATTTTCGCTTCTTACAAGGCAAATACGTGGGCAACAAATGGGGCGGTAAATACCTGAGAGCGCCGGATATTTTCTTTACGATTCTCGAAAAAGGCGGAGTTCTAAACAGAGCAACTGAAGGTGGCCATGCAGAGAGAGAGAGAGAGTAATTCTGCCGCTCGAGGAAATCGCCCAAGTTCGCCGCGGAATCACGAGCGGGGCGAACGAGTTCTTCTATCTGGAGGACGTGACGGATGTTCTCAGCGATTAACCGAGAAGAAACTTGTCCGTTTGGGAGATATCGCGGAAATCCGCTTTGGCATAAAGACAGGCGCAAACGAATTTTTTTATCTAGACGAGCTTGATAATAGCCATATGAAGTTCTCAGAGATTAAATCACAAATAAAGAATTTAGGAGGCTTTAAAAATTTTTCGGATGTGAGAAAAGCTGGATTGCGGGTTTGTCACAATTCCAAAACGGATGGTTACTGGTTAATCGAGGAAAGCTTCGTGCGTCCGGTTGTCGTTTCTCCTCGTGAGTGCAACTCTATTCTCATTAGGGAAAAAGATTTAAAGCGAAAGGTTTTCTGGTGTCGAGAGGATAAGAAATCTCTCAAAGGGACAAGTGCTTTGAAATATATTGAGTGGGGGGAGCACGAGAAATTTCATGAACGACCAAGTTGTAGTAGTCGAGACTTATGGTGGAATTTGGGCAATTCACGGGATAGCGAAGTAATTTGGGCTATGATTCACGCCGAGCGTCACAATGTTCATTACAATATCTCAAGAGTTCAGGTCGATCACAATTTTTTCGAGATTATTCCGAAGAATAACGTCGATCCTCATATTTTTGGTGCCGTGGCATCCTCCACGCTTTGCATTTTTGTGAAAGAGCTTTTGGGACGAACTTACGGTGGCGGCAGCGGACCTATTAAAAACGAAGGAATAGATTTGGAGAAGTTCTATTTTTTAAATCCCGAGAAATTTTCTTCTACCGAGAAACAAAAACTGATCATCGCTTTTGATAAGTTGTGTGAACGTGAAATCAAAACAGTTTTTGGAGAATGCGGCATCAATCCGCGGGCCCAAATTCGCGATCAGGAGCCCAATCCTTTGCCGGATCGCAAGGCGTTGGATAACATCGTATTCGACGTCCTGGGATTAACCAAAGACGAGCGCCGCGAAGTCTACTGGGCCGTCTGCGAACTCGTCAAATCCCGCCTCGAAAAAGCCAGAAGTGTTTAATTAACAAACAGTTACATTCCCATTGAAT
>CAZUJQ010000110.1:0-7405 GCA_964620805.1 uncultured Planctomycetales bacterium
AAATTCCTTTCCACCTTTTGGGTGGTGAGAATCCCTGTAAACCACTCAATCGCTTTTTCGGCAAGTCCTTTATCTACCGTGACAGCTCTCGGGGCCTTTTCTTCCTGCTCGATTTTCTCTAATAGAGTCTGTGCTTCAGATCGAACCATATCTCCAAATTCGTTTGCAGGAATTATTTTGAGAGTCTCCACAACGCTTTCCGTGACTCCTCTCGCCTCTTCTGGATTGACTGTCCCAGGGTTAAAGAAAAGCGTAACCACTCTCCTTGCTACTTCTTGAGAGGGTTCAAGGGTTGGAGTTTGCCGCACCTCGGCGCGGGGGGCAATGAGATAAGTGTAAGGGCCTTCGCTTGGCACAGAGATCAATTTAAAGTAAAGACTCACGCGATTAAATTGGTCAATGGCCTTTGCCACTTGGGCAAACGAGAGATTGGGTATGCCTGAAATCCGCGGCCGAATCACTTCAGGAGTAATCATTAAATCTCTACCAACCCCTCCGGAGTCTAACACTAAGGCATTCAAAGTCCTGATAAGCATCTTAAGAAGAACGGGGTCAATCCGTTCTACAGATCCGAGAAGAGAGAAATTCAGTCCCTCATCGGGCGCCGTTTGAGAAGAACTCAAATGGACGATCTCCTTATACCGTTCCACCCAACGTAGCATACCCCAAATAAATGAGTCGCTTTTGCCGTATTGCCGGGCCATTTGTAGTAAACCGCGAGGCTCTGGTGCTGAAGAAAAGTACTCTCGAATGATGGGAACATAGGATGCATTGCCATTCCATCCAAGAAAAGCCTCTCTGAATCCTTCATCCTCAAGAAGGGACTTCAGCCAAATTCCAAATTCGCGTTGCAATACCGTATTGATTTCATTAAGGACCGAAGGGCCCACATTTCTAAGCCAAAGGATATCTTCCTGGGTCTTTGCCGTCAGTTCTTCCAGTGTAAAAACACCAAGTTTATTGATGGCTCTGCGCGATTTTGGGCTTAGCTTCCACATCAAGCGCCGAAAAGACTCTTGAGGGGTTGTTTCTTCTCTCGCTTTAGTAAACATTTCGCCGTAGAAGATTTCTGCTTTTCTCAACGCGCGGCCTTTAATTATACGGATCCTTTCTTGGCTAAGGTTTAGAAATTGACCCACTTTCGCTAAGGTTTCAGGTCTTTCTTCCGAAGAATGACGCCTTACAAAGACGACTCTCTCTTGTAAGGTTAAACGGTCCGATGCGAGGAAAGCCCTTTTAAATTCCCCATCTTCAAGATAAGACCTTAATTGGGAGCCGTAGAGACCCAAGGCCTCTTGAAGTTGTTCAAGGTCTTCCCAGCCAAAATTTTCAAGGCGCAGGAAATCGGGTTCTGTCTTTTGAAGGAGGTCGCCCAAGGTGTGAATATTCAGGGCGGTCAATGCCTCACTCACTGCGGGGGTGAAATCGGATAGGTTCCAGAATTTTGAGAGAGGCTCCCCTGCCAGGTTGTTAGGATTCAATCCCTTGCTCTGAAAAAGATAAATTCCGGCCTTGCGAATAGCTGTATGATAAATGGCGTTAACCCGGTCGTAAGTTAAATTCAACTCTGAAGCCATGCCAAAAAAACTCCAGGGAAGCAAATTTCTTCTCTGCCTTTCCTCAAGGGGAATACCAAAAGAGGATGAGAACCGGGCTTCAAATACCCTTTGCTCAAGCTCATTCAGACGGCCCGATTGGAACAGGCCTTGCTGGAACTCTTCATCTCTAAAATAGCCCGGAACGGGCTTGGAACTCCGTACTTCAGAACGGCCTCCTTTACTTTCTTTTTGGATTTCGGACTTCAAAGCCTGCAGCTGTTCGACATCTTCCCCTTGGGTGATTCCGTGCGTCTCAAAAGCCCGAAGTACATCGTCAACCAGTATGAGGGCCTCGTCATATTTCTTCTCAACCCGGAGAATGTGAATGCGACCGGCGATAAGTTGAAACGCTGACTCTATATCTACGCTGACTTTAAATTCATCCTCCTTAGTTTGCTTTGTTTTCTTTTGCGGCTTAGTTGAAGAAAAAAGCTTACGGGCCGCAAGGTCAAAAAAGGGCTGTTTCAAATTTGTCGCTTCATTCACCGTATCCTGATTCATTAACTGGGCGGCAAAGTAAAGGGCAAGAAATAAAGAGTCAAAAATTATCTGATCCCGATATTGGAGTTTCTTTGCATTGAGCGCCCATTTAAAAAACTCAATCACGGTTCGGTAATCGCTGGCGATAATGAGCTTGATGGCTAAAGCGGCGAAATAGGTTTCTCGAGAGACTTGAGGTGGCTTATTTCCCAAAATAAACTCGATGTCAGGAAGTATCGCCTTCAATTCCTCCATAAATTCTTTCGTAAACTGCGCTTCCTTTTCCGGCTTCATCGCGGCTGCCATGATGCTCACCCGGGCTTCGTCAAACTTCTGACGGATTCTCTCTTCCCTTTCTTTTAGGCTCCGCACTTCAGAGCGACGGTTCGATTCGACGGAACTCAGGGGGTGCGAGATGCGGAATGATTCCACATCGAAGCTGAAGGAGCCGGGTTGCCGTTTGTAAACGTGCCCATTTCCAACCAGTTGATTTCCTTCGAGCATAAAAACTACCGAAGGTGTAATGTCCCCAGTTCCCGTAGTGGCTGCTAAAATATCCGCTGTCGGTCGCCCGGCGACATCCATTCCATCCTCCAACTCAAACGGATTGGTTGCGGGCGGATGAATGTGCGATTTAAGCACCACCGCCTCGCCCTCTTCGAGTCCATCAGAGGGAAGCTCTTTTTGTTTTTGTTCGGCCTTCATCCCCACTGAGGACGCTGACATGGAGTAGGCAAAAACCTCATTCTTCTCATTAATGTGGATTCCGCTATACCGATACGGTATCGCTAAACGCAGGCGTTTCGTCTTTGGATTACCAATAAGATCCACAGCGACTTCGGTCTCCCAAAGCTGGTCTTGGCTCACGGTAGGACGGAAGAGGTCTTTTTGTGGTAGAAGTTTTAGGCCAAGATTCCATTTCAAATAATCGGTGAGAGGAACTAAAACGGATTCCGTACCGCTCAGTAGGGATCTCAAATAGATCCAGAGAGAGACTGAAGCTCGATTAGGTTTAGTTAATCGGACTTGGATCGTCGATAATCTTCCGTCGCCTAGCTCGATCGGTAGAACAGCGGTTTTTGCCTCTCCCTTCATTTTCCAATTAAGATGTAACTCCTTTCCCTCAGTATCAACTTGAATCCAGTTTCCGTTCGGATGGGTACGATCCGCAAGAGGCTCATATTGAATCACCTCGACAACCTGGTTGGCGGGAATGTAGCCTTGCATACCTTGATTCACATAAGAGATCCATTGATCATAAACTTCCTCCCAGTTGATCCACTCGCCCACAATCGTTTTTTTCAAAGTCTCAATATTTTGCCTTTTGGCTTGCTCTTTACCCGCTCGTACCTCAGCGCGGGGTAATTTTTCTTTGACTTCGCGAAGAATTTTTATGAATCTTGGATTTGCGTTGTCAATACGTATAGCATTCCATGGAATTCTATACTGGTCTTTAAGGGCCTGATACAGAATGAGAGCCTTATTGCCTTCGTCAGAAGTTACACCCGGGACAAAATACTCTCCTTTGGAATCCAAAACCAACCCATCCAAACCTTGAATGAGGTTCTCAATTCCCTCCGGTGTGACTTTCTGATCCTGGGCAAGCTGAAATAGGCCTTCAATAGCGGCCTCTTCTTTGGCGGAAAGCGGCAGATTACCAACACGGGTATTCCAAACAGAAAGAGGAGTGGAGTGGAGGAAAGACTCATATCCCATTTTGTTCATCCATTCTGACTCGTCTCGGTCATACGGAACTTCACGATCATAAATATTCCATGTCTCGACCAAATGACCACGACTATACCCCCGTACCACAATGGCAGGGCCACGTTTGGTTTCTTCGCGCGTCACATCAAAGCGATCGATGTCATAAAACAAAACATCCACTCCCTTGAACTTTCCATTAATTGCAAGAGGCTTGCCTTTGGCATCATAACTTAAGATCACATCCCGGGCACCGTCGTAAACGGAAACATGAAAATACCCCCTTTGGAGAGTGTCATGTACCATTGGACCTGCTGTTTTAATTCCCAACTTCTGAACTGCTGCGGCATATCCCACATTATGGATTACTTTGCTTATTTCGACATTACCCTCAATGAGGCGGCCCTCAAAACCTTTTGCTTTAAGCGAGTCAATCCACTTCTGCCAAACTCTATTTTGTTCCTCCCTCGCCTGGGGATGTCCGTACAAGGCCGCAAGCCAATAAAGATGGCGAGCTCCCAATAAATCTCTCTGGGCTCCTAATTCCTGGGCTTGCTTAAAAGGCTCCTCACTGACTCTTGGATTTTCATCCAGCTCCAACGCATAATTGACCATCTCTAAATATTGATTAGGATCAAATTCCTGGAGAATGGTCCAAATCATAGGCAATTTCAATCCTATGATCTGTTCGACGGACAATTGTTGATTGGTCCTTATCATTTCCACTAATTTTGCAACATTGGGCCGGACCCGCTCGATGATTTCAGGGGTAAAGGCACTGCGTATGACTTGCGCCGCCTCCTTTTCCATTTCCGAAAGCATCCGCACTTCAGAACGAACTGCAATGGCAGCGAGGGCAATTGAAACACTGGGTGGAGATTGTTCTATACTACGCATGAGACCGGCACCGCCCCAGCCTTTCACTGGGAGTCCAAAAAGAGTAGCTGGAAGTGAGGCGGCTGGGTCGGCTACGGCATAAGGCGGGTCCGCCGTGGTGGCCGGCTGAAGAAGCTTCAATACATTTTCTTCAGTGAGTTGGTTGGTCGCTTGGAGGCGGCTGAGACTGCGAATAAAGCGTTCCACCCTGGCCATTGACTCTTTTCGTCGGTCGTCCTTCGCACTTCGTATTTCATCGATAAATTTCGTATACTCCCCCGCCTTTTCAATTTTGTTTTGGTCCGCCAAGTCTCGAATGATCTGATCTCGCCAAAGTTTAGCGGTCAGCGTCCAGCGCTCAGCGTTCAGACCTGAGGGATTGTTTTCCGCCTTTTCTGTACGCTGAACACTTAACGCTAAGAGCTTATCTCTTACGGCACGAATAAAGGCCCTGTAAAGACTAACCCTCCCCTTCTCAACCTCAAAATAATCCTTCCAGGAAACTTCACCTTTCATATGGGCTCGGTAATTCGTCTCTTTGGGAACGGAATCCATGTGGGGAGCAAGAAGTAAGTAACTGATGTCACGTTCTTTGAACTGTTGCGTTAATCCTTCAACGTGGAAACCACCGGCAACAACTAACCCCGTACTCTGCTTCTCTTTTTTCATGAGGCTTTGGAGATTGTCGAAGAAGACTCGGTCTCTTTTCTTTGCGATTTCATAGAATTTGAAGTGGAAGTCGAGGAGGTCGAGAATATCTTTGGGTGTTGCCCTAAGAGTTGAGTTCAGTTCTTCCCAATCCTCGTGGCTGAGTTCGAGCCTGGCGAATCGCTCAAGCAGGTGAAGGCGTTTCGTTTGTTCGTCGATTGACTTTTGCTCGTCATTCTTAAAGAGAGATTTTTTCACCTCTTCAATGTAACGTTGAAAGTCCTCAAAGAATTTTGTACCTTGAATGTCTTGCATTCGCTTTTGATTTTGCATCAAATGATGAAGTTCGTCAGACACCTTAAGGGGCAAGTGGTCCTCGGCGACAAGGTCCTTAAGAAAAATGGCGAATGCTTCGGGGGTGATCCTCTGGATCTGAAATTCTTGATGTTTTTCATTGAAGGCAATGAGTCTTGATTTTCCAGTCTCTGAAGCTTGTTTCGACTTTAGAAAATCCCTTATTTTTAGGGCAAGGTTTTTGACCTCGGCTTCTATGAGTTGGCTCTTTTCTGGATTTCGTTTGATTTCTTGAAGGAGTAAGGCGAGTTTTGAGCCTGGGAGAGGTTCTTTGATGGACCCCAATGCCTTCAAGACCTGCAAGAGATTGGAGTGGTTTTCATAAAACTTCTCTAGGATCGAATCCATTTCGAGAAGTTCTTTTGAGTAGACGTGGGACTTCTCATCTTGAAGCTTTCGTTTCAGCCCATCCAGCCTTTTTGAAATTTCCAGCTCCTTTTTCATTGCCTCGAGATAGAGAGCGAGCCCCCTCTCATACAGATCCCAATCTTCAATGCCGTGGTAAATACTTTTGCTTTCATTGAAGACGGCGGCGGCTGTGCCTCCGGCAAGTTCTCCTTGAGCTTGATATTCTTGAAAGACTTTCTGGAGGAGTTCTTTGTCGGGAAAACTTCGGAAGATTTGCGGATCTAATTGGCTAGAGGCACCTTCAAGAGCCACAAGACTTACGCCGTATTCCTTCTTAAAATAATCGATAAGCTTCTGAATACTCTTCTGGGCATCCGGAATGGCGTGAGCGTCTTGAATCAGAACGACAAAAGGACTCGAATCCGAAGCCTGATACCGATCTTGAACCGTTCCTAATTCATTGGGGACGGAGAGTTGGGTGGAAATTAGCCGGGGGTTAGGAGAAGGCGCATTTTGTCGCACCGAAGATACAGGTTGGGCCCACGTGGTTGATGTCAACGAGAAAACAAGAACGGTAAAGAGAGCTGTGAGTTTTGTTTTCATTGGGCCACGCATTTAAAGTAGCTCAGAATGTCTTCCTCAAGGAATCGCCACTGCCTTCCGAATTTGGCACCTCGAAGCTTGCCGTGCTTCACCAGGTCATAAATCGTGGAAAGCGGGATCCTCAGAAACTCGCTCACTTCCTTGACGGTCATCACTCTTTTTCCATTTCCTTGGTCATTCATGGGATTCACGGATATTTGGGTCTATTACGGCTTACGTTGGCAAAAAAATCGCATGGGATTTAACCCTTGTCAAGATAAGTGATTAAGAATGGGCTGGTTTGATTAAAGGAGAGATTTTTTGCTAGGTTTTATTGCTTGCCCAAAGCAGGTATTAGCCCCATCTAGACTTTTCCCATAGCGGGCTTCTTTTCGATCTCTTTGACTCGCTTGGTTTCGTGGTGGCGTTTGGTGGCCGTGCGGATTTTCCAACTGCCCTATTTTAGAACTTCCCAATGGCCGCCTTTGTCGGGGCCGATGCGGCGGAGCAGCTTTGATTTCTTAAGCCGGTTCAAATGAAGATGAAATGAGTGCCCACTTCCTTGAAACGAGCGGTGGGCTCTTTGGAAAGAATTAAACTGATGCCGCGGCCCTATTTCTAGGAAGCGTCCCTGTTGTTATTTTTACGTGCTTTTGTGCGGGGTCCGGTACGGTGAAATTTTAAAACCGATTCTCGAATGGATTCAGCCATGTGAATCTTCTCGGGCCAGGAAAGCGCCTTCCGTCCCCTCTGCCATTCCGCCTGCCGTTTCAGAAGCTCGTGAATGTCATCCATTCAAAAATTTCCTTTCAAAG
>CAZUJQ010000111.1:0-7372 GCA_964620805.1 uncultured Planctomycetales bacterium
CGGGCGCGGGGTGGGAGGCGGTCTGGCTGATGATCGGCTTCTTCAGCGCGGTAGTCGGGATGGCGCGGGGCGGGCAAGGGCCGACCCCGTCATCGGCGGGGTCGGCCCGGATTCCCGTCCCGGGACGAGAATCTCCGCCGGCAGAATGGAGGTCGGCGGATTTGGTCGGCGGCAGACAGAATTGGGCGTATCTCAAACGGATCGAGAGAATCATGAACCTCAATCCCCGCAAGAGGGCCGTTATGCTCTACCTTGAGTTTGGCGGCGATATCTCAGCCAGCCTTCTATTGGGTGCCACGGAGGTGATTGCGGTCGAGGACGCGCCGTTTTATCCACCCCGGGCTTCTTTGTCCGTTGATCTTGACTATTACTTGAACTACTACTTGCAGCTCAAATCCCAAGAAGGTTATGGATGGGGTGATCTCTTAAGAAAGATTGAGGGCATTCAGCCTATTCTTCAAAGAGAGCTGGAAATCCTCGGTGTGAATTGGCAGGACGTGCAGGTCCGCCAAGAGCCGGATGACCCACGGGTCTTTCGTTTGACCTTTGTGTGGAGAGGACGAACGCGTCGGATCATCTTTATCGGCCAAACCAGCAGCCACGCGATCAAAGATTACCAGCGTTATATCGAGCGGTGCGGAAGGCTGGGAAGGAAGGTCGACGTTCTCATCCGCAAGGCCGGGGAGTACCGTCTGGAACCCCGGGATCAGGTGTTGACGGACGCTCTCATCGTGCGGTTTGTGAAACCGGGAGGATGGGTGCTGATTGACAGCGAGAAAGCTCTACCTTCCCCGGATACAGTCTCTCGCTTTCTCCAACAGCGGCACGGAATGCTGGGCCGCACGGACGCTCGTCTTGCTCTTCGGGAAGCCCAGTGGGCATGGTTCGGATACAAATTGTTTGAGCCGCATCCGGGGGTATATCTGTTTCGCAAAAGGGCTGACGCAGGACTCTTAGGTGTGGTGCTCACACCCGGCATCATTTTGATCGCCTTCTTGATGTGGCTGGGCTTGAAGATCCTTTCGCCGCCGTCGCTCAACACAAAGAAAGCCTTCCTCATAGCCCTTCTTTTATTCCTATCGCCCGCGTTGGCCGTTATGCCGTTTGCCATTCCTATTCTTTTCTCAACATTTGATTTAGTTTTCAATAACCTCTTGACCGCATTGCCGTTATTGGCTCTGGCGATTGGTGCCATCACCTCTTCAGCCCCAGGGGGCCAGGGCCCTCGCAGCTGGGCGGATGAGAACGCGCCGGAACTCCGTGACTATTCCGTGATCACCTGGCAGATGGAGGCGAGCTTGGATCGCGGCCTGGTGGAGAAACTCACTCTCTTCTTTAGACGGGTCAAACGGTTTGTTATCCAACTGACCATGACCGGAGGCCTGGGGGCCCTGATGCACGATCTGGTTGTGGGCTGGAAGAAAAACGGCGCCGATATCGTGGCGATCCATCCCTTGTACAGCGATCGGATCAAAGGGATCCTCGAGGGGATGCCAGAATTACCCCGAGGCTTGAGATTGGGTGATATTTTGAGGGATAAAAACATTTTAAGCAAGACACCGATCCGTTTGGCCGTTGTTCTCAACGACGATGAATTTAAAAACAATGCCAATAACGACAAGGCCCGCGAGGCCATGGATCAGGTCATTTATATCGATGTTTATGAAGGCCGCACCAAGTTTGGAGCCGCCCCTCTCTATTATCTGGATGCCTATTATCTAAAGAAGGATTGGGATGGAGAAGAACAGAAGATTTATATCTTTGATGAACTTTATCCAGACAATGACTTTCGGGTGATCCAGATGGCGGTGTATAACGAGGCCGGTCAACGGCTGATTAAGGAACTCCAGCGCCGCGGTCTGGTTCAACCGAGATTGATTTTTGTTGAAAACGAGGTCTTTGTGAGTCTCCCCAAGAACCATTTCCCTGAAGCCTTGCGCCATCACATCAATCACACCGTGTGGAAGCCGGGGATGTACCGGCCGCCGGTTTACGCCTATAAGCTCCTTGGTTTTCCGGAGGCCCTCAGGAGATCCATCGTCCGCGGCAGTACAATCGACATCGCGGAGTATGCCGGCTTAACCGTTGATGCCATTACGGGTGTGGGGCTCTACGAGCATACTCCGGTCTTGGCCAAAAAAATCTTTCCATTTTATCGCGATAAAGTCCTCAGTTACAACCGGGATGGGTTGCGCAACACCAACGGTGCCCTCTTGGATCAGTGGCAGGGGGCGGAATTGCGTCGGTTGATCGATTTCTATAAGACAAAATTGGGGATCAGCCTTAAGGCCAACGACCGGGAATTGTATGAGGCCTTAGCCAAAGGCTCCCGGGCGGCTTCGCTGAAAGAGTTTAAGGGCCGCTTGGAGATCATTAAGGCCTTTTATAGCCTGGAGCTTTTGGTCTGGCTTAAAGAAAATCAAACCCAGCCGATGGGCGGCTCCCATTGGCTGGAGGAGACCCTTAAAGAGGCCTATCTGATTTGGGTTGAGGCAAACCAACGGTCCTTCATCATGGGAGAGACCTGGCTTCAAAGGGCCTTAATTCAACAGGCCCCTAATATTCAAGAACGGTTGGTGGAAGACATTCACAATATTTACGGCCGTTACCAGACGCTTCTTCAGGAGGCCTTCGATGATAATGAAGCGCTATGGGATCGCTTGACTCAGGAGTTTGCTTCTCTGATTGAGGCGATTCTAAGGAGACCCATTGTTTCGAATGTGCGCCGGCAAGTCGCTTATAAGGGACCGGATAAGTATAAAGAAATGTTGGAATTATTCCTGAGGGACCGGGTCCTTTTGAAACAATTCAAGGACTCCCGAACCAGATTGATCCTGGGTGGGCGGATATTTGATCACGGAGCACGGGGCTTATTTGACTATCTTAAAAAGTTGGTTGCAGATTTAGGCCTGGAGGATCAGATGGCCTTCCTTGAGAATTACAATATTGATGATGCCGCAACCCTCTTTAAGGCGGTTATGGCCACGGTGATGTTATCCGACGAGTTCCTGGAGGCCTCGGCCACCAGTATGATGAAGGCGGTCACCAATGGCGGCGCTTATATCGGGGTCTGGGGCGGCGCCATGCCGGAGTTGTTTAAGATCTTGAGGGTGGAGACAGGCGAAGTGATCGATGTCTTGGCCTCGGGGATCACCCACGACGATCTTGTCCTGAATGGCGAGCGCTACAGAATAACCAACGGATTTCTGGTGCGGTATTCTGAAACCGAGCGAAGCAAAGAGGAGATGGGCGGCCGCCGGCCGGATGTCTTAAGTCTTTTGAAGAGCTTTCTTGATCTGGGTCAGATCTATCAGTCTTCGCAGGCCCGCCAGGATTTGATGTTTGAGGCCTTGGCGAGTTCCGTGAAAGTGGACCTCGAAAAAGGCCAGGCCCGGGCTCATATCAAGATTTGGCAGAACATGATTTGGGAACGCCAAAAGACACAGGAATTTTTTGATGCCGTCGCATCGCAGCTATCAGAAACTGAGATAGAAGAAATTCTCTATCAGGCTGGAACCGATTTCCATTGGCGATATGCGGTTCATGAGCCTCCCATTGAGCAGAGCGGTTGGGGGTTGAAAGGATTCCTGGAAGGGTTTCAACGTCTCAGGGCCCGGGGGGTAGAGGCGGAATTTAATGGCGCGCAGGCGGGATGGACTCTGGCGTTTCATGCCCACCGAGGGGATCTGGTCAAATATTTGGATTATCTTTTAGGGGAGTTTCCTTCCCTTGAGCCGTTCAGAAGGGAAATCCAGGCCTTTGGCCAACAGGCCGGGCGGGCCGCGGAAGAAGGAGATGAGGATCGCAGTGTGTGGTTCAATCTTAAGCTCATGAGACTGATAGAACGATTTGTCATCTATTTGGAGAAGCAGATTCAACACCAACGACAAGAAGAGAAGATAGAGGAAGCCATTGAAATGATCTTTGAAAGCCGGGCGGCCGAATCTAAGCAAGAGACCCTCCAGGCGACAGGGTGGATTGCCTTTGTAGTGTTGATTCTGGGGTTCGTTTTGGTTTTTGGCTTGGCTGCCATGTCCTCCTTGCCAGAGGAACGGTCTTTGCTTGCAGGGGCAAGGGGTTCTTTGGAGGGCAGGCCTCTGGCCAGAAGAGGGTATGAATTCGTCTTGAGGCTCAATCCAACGAGTACCGAGGCCCACAATGGGATAGCAATCACCTGGTTTAACGAAGCGGATTGGAATGAGGCCCGGAGATGGTATGAAAGGGCTTTGGCGATTGACTCAACCAATACCGAGGCCCTGAACGGGATCGGCCACATCTTGACCGCCCAAGGCCGCCTTATTGAATTCTTAACTGAGAAAGCCCCTGAGCCCGCCTCCCTTACCCAAGAATCCCCGAGAGCGGAGGTCGTAGGCCTCGCTGGGATTGCAGCTGTGCCTGCTCCCCTATTGTTCATGATATTGGAAGGCGGGATTTGGGTCGTGGAGGCAAAGGCCGTCTGGCTTTTGGGTGGCTTGGAGGCGGGGGGTGTGGAAGCTGTTGGACAATCCCTGGGCGAATGGGGGCAGGCGGCGGTTATGATCGGGATGTTCTTTGCGGGCATGATCGCTGGGACGATGCAGCAAGGACGATTTGAGGGTGACCGTCGGGCATTTTTGAAGGACATTAGCCGACGGTTACGGCCGTTTCTTGAGTCGCAGCGTCCCGGCTATAATGCACCGATTGAGCGTGTGCTGGAAGAAACCCTTGCTCTGCTATCAGGGGTCTTACCTTCAGAAGTTAATCCAGAGGAGTCCTTTGACATTGTCCGCGTTATCTACGAGGAGTTTGAACGTGTTCTTCCTGAGCCAGAACCCTTGTCTCCTTTGATTCCTGAGGAAGACTTCAAACAAATCCTGTTTCTGTTCTTTAGCCAGCCCCATCGAATGCTGCTCCTTGAGCGCTTTATAAAGAATTCAATCATCGTTGAGCTAGGAGGAGACTTTGCTGATGCTATGGCTCAGTTCGACACTTTACAAAGCTTTGTCAGGGGAATAATTCAGAAACACTTTGGGGATGTTTTAGAGGCTAACCCTGACTTTGGATCGATTGTCGATGAAGTTCTTGGAAAGATGGAGTTAGCCTTCCGTTCTAGGGATCGCTCAACCACAGAGGAGCGTAGCGGGAATGCCGAGCAATTTTTGGCATTGCCGGCGGAGGGGATCACCGTGGCGCTGGCCTCGGGCCTGATCGGGATGTTCGGGGTGTTCGGGGTGGCGGTGGTGATGGGGATAAGTCTGGGAGAATCTCAACGAGACCGTAACGAGCCGAGGAATAACCCGCCGTGGAGTGGGGAGAAAGAGATTGATGAAATAGTCTCGATTATTGGGGAAGCTAGTCAGCAAGCAGCGCAGGCAATCGCGCGGCTCACTGAGCCTCAACTTTTTATGCTCAAACATGTGCTTCTGGAATGGGTGAGCCTGAATGAAATCGTGGTTCGAATAGGAGGGGAGGCGGTACGAGTAAGCTGGCGTGCTGTGTGGGAGGAATTTAAGCCCTTGGCAGACACTTCACCATTGGAAAGATTAACCGGCGAAACAACCAAGTTAGAGTTGGTTATTATGGATCTTTGGGGGCGACTCTTGTGGGTAAATCCAGTAGTTAAAGAATACCTTCGCTTGAATCCCACTGAGATGGAGAGAGTCGATCGCAATGCAATCCCATCGGTGGCATTTACGAAGGTGTTGGAAGAGATATTTGAGAAATTAGTCGGGATTGCGGAAACCAATCCCCCCCCTAAACCGGACCGAGGCAGCCTCTCTTTAGGTCATCCACCTCTAAGGCTTCCTCCGGAAGGCACAGAGCTGAAAGTCATATTCGATCCCTTCGGGCTGTGGGCGGCGGAGCTGGCCGTTGTGGCAATGCTTGTCGTGCAGGGATTAGTCACGCCGGCGACAGCAATGATCTTGGCCTTGGGGGCGGGGGCGATTGCTGGAATAATGCTCTCCCATCCCACGAACGGCCCACCGGGGAGTCCTCAGCCTTCAGCCTTCAGCCTTCAGCCCCCAGCCCTCAGCGATCTGTCATCCGCAGTCCGTCCTCAGTCTCATCCGTCCTTAACGATCAGTCGTCCCCGGCCCGCCCTGTACCGTCTTGGTACAGGGCCCGCCAGTCATTTTGAAATCCGGGGCGGGCAGCCCTCAGCTGTCCGTCTTCCATTGACAAATATCGGTCGCCACGGCTCCTCATCAGGCTCCGCGGCTGAAATGGGAGGGACTACTGCAATAGTCTCCGTGGCGGCCGGTTTATTTATGCCAGCGGGGGCAATTGTCCCGCCTGTGGCGGGACAATTGCCCCTTTTTGAGATTTTTTCTGAATTGCCCTCCGTGGCGGCTGGTGATTTTGGCCTGGGGCTGGTGGTTGTGCTTTCTACCATTAGCCCTATGCTCTATGCCATCAGCCTTTTGGCTTTGGGGGCGGTTGCGGGGATTCTTCTTGCCTACGGGATAATGATTGTCGTATGGGTGATTTGGGTAGGGACTGGATTTTGGTTTGTAATGAGGGAAGGACTATTTAAAGAAGGCAAAAAGCGTTCCAATAATCGCCCAGAATTGCCCAAAGATGAAGACCAATACCCAGCGGATAATGCTGGTTTTGGCTTGGGCAATCCTCGCCTCCAGCTGGGCCAGGCGTTTTTCAAAGCGTTCTTCCACCCGCTCTATAATGTTCTCCTTGGAGCGCTCTTCCGCTTTGTTGATGATGTCTACGAGCGCTTCAGCGCCTTCGGGGGTGAGTCGCTCTTGAAGGATTCTGGGGATAGCGATGACAGACATCGTGATGATCTCCTTTCTGAGGACGGTGAAAGATTAACACAGCTGATGCAGCCTGTCAAGCGCTGGTTTGGTTCAGTACAACTGACTGCACCGACCGTCTCCTTCGCCGGTTTCGCCCTCGGGCCGGTGGTGATGATGGCCATCGCCGCCGCGCTCGCGATAGAGGGCTTGGGGGCGACGGGGAGTGTGGCACTGGGCCTGATTGGCGGGATGTTCGGGGTGCCGGTGGTTGTGGCGATGGCGCAGCAGAAAGAACAAGAAGAGCCGCCTCTCATCTCGGAAGATGATGTTAAACGAAATCGCCTCGACATGGCATTCGAAGTTCGTCCCGCTCTCACGCATGAGATTAACCAACGTCTTGGACCAATTAGGCAAGGCTTTGATAACATTCTGGTTCGCTACCCGCTTTCTAAAGATATCTACGCCGAGGTTGAAACTCTCGCGGGGAAGTGGAGAGAGTTTAGTCAATTGATCAGCCAGGCGCTGAAAGAGGGAGATCGTAGGCAGTATCAAACGCTCATGGCCCGTGTTCTCCTGGAGTTGCCCGCTGTGGTGCCTGTCTCTTATACACATCTGACGCTGCCGACGATCTTACGCGTGTA
>CAZUJQ010000112.1:0-7344 GCA_964620805.1 uncultured Planctomycetales bacterium
ATCAATTGTAAAATTTAAACTCGTACCGTGAAAATTTTGCCAAACTCAAGAAAAATTCTAAGGAAGCTATTAATATCTTTACAAAAAAAGAATATCTGGAAGAACGGCAAGAAATTTATGACTGCATAGTTTTTTATGAAAGAAAACTTATGGAAAAGAAAAACAATAGGTAACAGTCCTTTAAAAGGGGACACCAAATCAAGAAAAAGGACAGAAAAAGAAAAAGGGGACAGCGCCCTTTTCCCTTGGGGCGAAGGGGACAGTTCCCAAGAGGGGACAGGACAAATAGCGGGAAATGATAAAGATGTCGAACGAGCAGTACGCGTATGACAAAAATTCCAACCCGACGCGGCGCACCATGCCCTCTCTCAGGCCCATTGACTATGTGTACGACGCCCTGAATCGATTGACCGCTTCACGCTTCACGAGCAACGCTTCACTGGACAAGACGTTTACGTATGACCTGGGTTCAAGGCTCATCAGCGCCAACACCGCGGCCGGCCAGAACAGCTTCACTTACGACGCCCTTAATCGTCTCACATCGACCACCCAAACACTCGGCGCTGTGCCTTATGCCCTAAGTTATGAATACGACAAAGAAGCCAACCGCACCAAAGCCGTGTATCCGTCCGGGAAGGTGGTGGAGTACGCCTTTGATACTGCGGATCGGCTGGACATCATAAAGGTAGACGGCTCTAACGTGGTTGATTACGATTATGATCCGTTGGATCGAAGACAACAATTCGATCGCTTCACGATTCCCGCTTCACGAACGACGTATCAATACGACCTCGCCGATCAGCTATTAAACTTAACCAACGCCGTTGTCAGCGGGCCCACGATCTCGCAGTTTGACTACACCTATGACAACGTGGGCAGCCGCCTGACCATGACCGCGCCCAGCGGCACGCACAACTACACCTACAATCCCGTCTACGAATTGACCGGCGTGAGCGGCGCCCAGACGCATAGCTTCAGTTACGACAAAGTCGGCAATCGCCAAAACGCCGATGGAGTGAGCTACACCGCCAACAGCCTCAATCAATACACGAATGTGGATGGGACCGGACTCAGTTATGACTTAAACGGGAACCTCATCGCAGACGGGGTAAATACCTACAGCTACGATGAAGAGAACCGCCTCTCCCAGGCGACCGGCGCCTTTGGGGTGGCGGGTTATCAATACGATGCGTTTAACCGCAGGGTGTCGAAGACCGTCGGAGGGATAACGACGTATTTTATCAATGATGAAGATGAGGACATCGAAGAGCGCGATGCCTTAGGGGTCCTGCAGGCCGATTACGTCTATGGCGCGGGTCTGGACGAACCCTTGACGATGACCCGCGCCGGTCAGACGTCCTATTATCACCTTGACGGCTTGGGCAGTGTCGTCAATGTCACGGACAACGCTGGCAGTGTAGTAGAAAGCTATTCCTATGACGCCTACGGCCGGCCATCAATCGTGACCTCAACCATCGGCAATCCGTTTAGATTTACCGGACGAAGGTTTGATGAGGAGAGCGGACTATATTACAACCGAGCACGACAATATCACCCTGGCATTGGACGATTCCTGCAGCGGGATCCGATAGGGTATTACGATTCGATGAATCTCTACCAGTACGCCCTCAACTCGCCGGTGAATTGGGTAGATCCGTGGGGATTAGTAGTATTTAGTGATGGAGATGTGAATCCATTTAATGATAATGATTTTGTGGGAGGTGGGGGTGCATTCGGAGGTGGATGGGGTGGAGGCGGAGTACTTCGAGGAGGCGGGGGTGGTCTTCTCAAACCGAATCTTAACGCCCAAGGCCCGCATACTGTTTTCAAGACCAATCCTCAGGGGCGAGTCACAAGGTATGAAACGTATTCCCCAAACAAAAATCCCTATTATCCTAAGCCTTGGGTTAAGGAAAAAGCTGTTGACACGCAATTTGCTACTCCGCATGAACATTTTAATAAAGTAAATAAAAGAGATATCCCCACTCCACATGTCCATGATCCAAATACGCCGGGAAAAATTAGGCCTGCTCTGCCAGAGGAGCTTCCTATGGGAGGTGCTTCAGATGTCTGTCCTTAATGAAATACAAAATTGGTTTTTAAATCAATGCAATGATGAATGGGAACATGGATTTGGGATAAAAATATACACTATTGATAATCCAGGATGGAGGATAAAGATCAGTTTAGAGGAGACCCGACTCAAATCAGAAAGTTTCTCTCGTCTAGAAATTGAGCGTAGCGAAAACGATTGGATATTTTGCTGGGTTGAAAATAAGATATTTAATGCCGCCTGTGGCCCGTTGAATTTAGAAGAAGCTTTAGGAATCTTCTTAAAATGGGCAAATGAAAAGGGAACAGGTTGATGGTATCGACAACGATTTAATGATTTGCCAACTATTTTAAAGCGAAGAGCGAAGGGAGGAGAGGCGAAGTGAAGGGGGGCAGTAGACGTTTTATGTAATTCCTTTTAAGCAAGAAAGTTACAAAAATAATATTCCCTAGAATTCCCCACAGCAAATCCCCTGTGGGTTTTTTGTTTTAGGGTTTATTTTACGAAGAATTTGCTAGAAGCGAGGAAGGAAAGCGGTTAAAATTACACTACTGTTCTTCAATCAACTGCACGAAATAAAAGGCAGATCATGAGATCATGAAATCCTTATCAAAATTCAGAATTCTTTCTCTAATAACGCTTTTCTTTTTCCTCTGTTCCACCCTCACACCCCCCGACGCGCAGGCCTTCCACGCCTCCTGCTGGCACTGCTCTGGAGGGCAGGGGCCGCTGGGAGGGCCGGTCACAACACAGGGCGGCCCGGCCAATCCGGAAAAACCCGCGGAACCGCCCGAGGGTCAGCTCCAGCCGGGCAACTGCACCGGGGATCCTGTTTACACCCACACCGGAGAGTTCTTTTACGAATGCCCTGATCTTTTTCTCCCGGGCCGGGGGATGGATTTAGAGATCAAGCATCTTTACCGGAGCGGCCGGAAATTCAACAACCAGTTTGGGTATGGCTGGTTTATCAATACTTATTACCGTCTGCATACTTTAACCAACGGCAATGCGCTGATTGTGAGCGGCGAGGGCCGCAAGGATGAGTTTGTTTATGACGCCCCAAGCGGGGTCTACGCGGCGCCCGGGGGCATCTTTGCAACTCTGGTTCAAAACCCGGATGGGACTTGGACGCTCACCCAGGCCCAGGGCGAGCAGTACAATTTTGACTTAAACGGTGTCTTGAGTTCCATCGTTGACCGCAGCGGTAACCCGTTGACTTTTATCTACGAGGCCCAGGCCCTGCCGATCATAGGTGTTTCGATCTTCAGCCTGAATCCCGATGTGCCCGGGGTGGTGGCTTATGATTACCGCTTGAAGCGCATCATCGACACGGTTGGCCGCAATATCGATTTTCAATATAACGCAACTGGGCGGCTGATCTCGATAATCGATCCTGCGGGACGGACGGTCACCTACGCCTATGACACCCACGACAATCTGGCGACGATCACCAAACCGGCGACGGCCCAGTATCCTGGGGGCCTCACCCGGACGTTCACCTATGACAGCAGCCATAATCTTCTGACGATCACCGACTCCAAAGGCCAGAGGTTTGTCACCAACCAGTACGACAGCCAGGAGCGGGTGACTCAGCAGACGCTGGGCTCAGGGATGTATGCCTTCACGTACGGGGTGAATACAACCACCGTGACGGACCGGAAAGGCACCGTGACGAAATACACCTTCAATGCCGCCGGCAATCCCCTCACAACCGAGGTCTTTACGAGAGGGCTTCGCTCAGGCGACCCGCCGTCTTTTATCACGATCAAGACCTACGATTCTTTTTCCAATCTTCTGACAGTGCAGTATCCCAAAGGCAACGGCGTCAAATTCACCTACGATTCCGCCAATACCAATGTGAGGAGCCGGGGGAATCTCTTGTCGGTGCGGCGCAAGGCCAATATGGCCGCCGCCGACAACGACACGAATGACCTGGTGACCCGCTTGACCTACGAGCCGCAGTTCAATTTTCCCAAGACGGTGACCGATCCCAAAGGCAGTGTCACGACTTATACCTATGATTACGAGCTGCCGCCCGGCGACGCCCGCTACGCCACCCAGGGGAATCTGGTCACGGTGCGAATGCCAACGGTGGCTGGCCAGACGCCGGAGATCAACTTGACCTACAACGCCTTTGGCCAGCCCATCCAGGTCGTTGACCAAAACGCTAACATCACGCAGTACGATTATTTTGCGGCAGCGGGTTATGTAAAGGAAGTCATCCGCGATCCCTCGGGCATCAACGCCCGCACCCAGATCACCTATGACGCCTTCGGGAACATCGATACCTTAACCGACGCCAACGCTCATACGACCGATTACAACTTCAACGAGCTCGGCTGGCTGGTTGAGACCATCGACCGGCTGGGCCACAAGACCCGCCTGAGCTACGATGAAAACGGCAACGTCACGAGGGTCGAGCGCCAGGCGGATGAGGCCGGAACAACGTGGCAGACCGTGGAGTTGAGCTATGATGTGCTGAATAACTTGAAGACCTTGAAGGACCCGCTGGGCCGCATCACGACCTACAATTACGATGCCAACGAGAACCTCGCCTCAATTCAAGACGCCAACGGCAACACCACGGCCTATGAATATGATGAGCGGGATTTGCTCTTTAGGATGACCGATGCCAATGCGCCGCCGGGTGTGACGCAGTATGATTACGATGGGAACGGCAATCTAAAGCAGATCACCGATGCCAACGCCAACCCCACCGCCTACGCCTTTGACGGCTTTGACCGGTTGATCACCATGACGTATGCGGACAGCACAAGCGAGCAGTACGCGTATGACAAGAACTCCAATCTGACGCGGCGCACCACACCCTCGGCCAGGCCCATTGACTATGTGTATGACGCCCTGAATCGGCTGAACGCTTCCCGCTTCACCAGCGACGCTTCACTGGACAAGACTTTTACGTACGATCTCGGCTCACGACTCCTCAGCGCCAACACCAGCGCCAGCCAGAACAGCTTTACTTATGATGCCTTAAATCGTGTCATCTCAACGACTCAAACCCTCAGCTCTGTGCCCTTCGCCCTTAGCTATGAGTATGACAAAGAAGGCAACCGCACCAAAGCCGTGTACCCGTCCGGCAAGGTGGTGGAGTACGCCTACGATAGCGCCGACCGGCTGAGCGCGATTAAGGTGAACGGCGCCTTGCTCGCTAATTATGCCTATGATCCTCTGGACCGCCGGGTGCAAAAGGATTTGCTTTCGGGTGTTACCCAGCGCGCGACTTACCAATACGACCTTGCCAATCAACTGCTAAATCTGAATAATGCCATCATGGGCGGCCCTACGATCTCTCAATACAGCTACACGTATGACAGCATGGGCAACAAGCTGACGATGGCCGCCCCCAACGGCGTTCACAATTATTCCTACAATCCGATCTACGAGTTGACGGGGGTGAGCGGCGCCCAGACGCATAGCTTCAGTTACGACAAAGTCGGCAATCGCCAAAACGCCGATGGAGTGAGCTACACCGCCAACAGCCTCAATCAGTACACGAATGTGGATGGGACCGGACTCAGTTATGACTTAAACGGGAACCTCACCTTCGATGGCGCCAACACCTACACTTACGATGAAGAGAACCGCCTCTCGAGTGCTGTCAACGCTGACAATGCGACAACCTATGCCTATGACGCCTTTAACCGCAGGGTGTCCAAGGCCCTCAACGGCCTAACGGCGTATTTTGTTTACGATGAGGACGAGGACATCGAAGAGCGCGATGCCTCGGGGGCCCTTCAGGCGGAATACGTAACCGGAGACCGGATCGATGAAGTCCTGACCATGACCCGAGGCAGCAATACCTATTATTACCATTACGACGGCCTCGGCTCAGTCACCGAGATCACCGGCTCAAGTGGTGCGGTGGTCGAGAGCTATGCTTATGATGTTTACGGTCAGCCCTCGGTGCCCGCTTCTTCCATAGGCAACCGCTACCGATTTACCGGACGGGAATTGGACGAAGAGACGGGATTGTACCACTACCGCGCCAGGGCCTACGATCCTAAGCTAGGGCGGTTCCTGCAAAGAGACCCCATCGCGTACTATGACTCGATGAATCTCTTCCAATATGCCAACAATAACCCGGTTAATTTTATCGACCCCTACGGCGAATTTGTCACGATCGCCATAGGGGGAATAGTTATAGGGGAAGAAATTGTTAGATGGGGGTTAATTGGTTTGGGAGGATTGATCGCCTATACCAGCGGTCAAATGGGCAGGGACGGCGGCTCCTGTCCGTTTCCTATCAGGCTTGGCAGCCCTTCCATGCCTCAGACAAGACCCAGTCCGGTTTTGAATGCGGAAGATAGTACGAGCAATGCGGAAGGGCAACAGAATTCTCAGAGCGATGACTTTGATATTAATAATCCCCAATATCCTGGGGATGATCCTAATAAATCACCGGGAAAAGATTGGGAGTGGAGGGGAAGGGGATCTCCAGAAAGTGGACAGGGGAATTGGTACAATCCAAAAACCGGTGAAAGTCTTAATCCAGATTTAAAACACCCTCTCCTTAAGAAACCTCATTGGGGTTATAGCGGTCCTAAGGGAGATGCTGATATCTTTAGTGATGGCACCATTCAATGGAAATAAAAATTTAGGAATTTAAAGATGAGCTATAAAGAACCTACAACTATTGTCAAAGTTGCTTCGAAAAAAAATAATATAAATATAGTTGAAGTCTTTATTGAGAAAAAGCCTTCGGAACCTATTGCACCAGCCGGGTTATATTCTCTTGAACAACCAGACAATCTTATATATCCATTACACAGATTAGTCCTAGACAAAGGACACACACTTACATTTGAAACTTATGATCAGAATTATCAACTGCCAATGAAAGGGAAGTATATTTTTCGTTCTTGGTGGATCCCTAAGGCTTTAGCAGCAGTACGCGATATCGATGCTGTTTGGGTTGAAAGAGTCATGCCAGAGAGGGAACATGATCATTGCTTATTGTCTTATGATAAGATAGGTGAAGGCGGAGAGACAAATAAGGGCTATTTTAATAAAAAATATGGTTGGATTACTGTGGCGGCTTATGAAGAATACATAGTAAATGATAGATTGAGATTGCGGTCTAAGAAAGTGAATAGAAATGAATAGGATAAAGAAAAAAGAGGAAAAAAGGGACAGCGCCCTTTCCCTTGAAATGAATGAAGAAGCAATAGGCAATATGTGCCGGTTCATTTTTAGAGACGCCTAATTCTGCTGTATCTGTTCTCTGGTAACGCCCATAGGGTTGATTAACCAGTCTGTGGAAGTCAGACCAG
>CAZUJQ010000113.1:0-1204 GCA_964620805.1 uncultured Planctomycetales bacterium
GCGGGAAGAGCCACCCCGTCATTTTCTTCAATGAGGACATCCTTTACCGGGAACGAAACGATCGCCGGCCCTCGCGCGCCTCGGGGTGAACGGGCCGAATAGGTCAGCGATCTATTGAACGCCTCCCCGTATTGGCCCGATTCACCCGCTTGCACGCCTTGAACCCCCCCGGCACGTTGCGCTCCGCTATTATTATTTTCGGGCCCCGTGCCGGACTCTGTGACCGCGTCTTTTTTTATCTCCGCTGTCTTAGTGACTTCCGGTGCCGTCTTGGGTTTTTCCAACTCTTGGATGCGCTTTTCCAGTTTCGAGTTGAGTTCTTTGAGCTGTTCTTGGGTGGTTACAAGCTCCTTGACCGTTTTCGAAAAGAGGCGCTCCTTACCTTCGTAGATGGAGTCCCCTTGGGAACCAAGGATTCTCCCATCCTTAAAGTCCAGTTTCCCTTCGGCGTGATAAATATTGTTTGTCACCTCACGTGCTTTGCTACAGCTATAGATGATGAGAATGAGCAGTACCCCTGCCACGTAGGGCCAGCTCTTTTGATACTTTTCAAAAAGATCCATGGCGTTTCTTTTTAGTCGCACGGTATTCATTTCTTCTTCTCCACGATTTGAATGGGAAGGATAAGCTGGTCATAAAGCGATGTGGACTTGGCCACGATCCTCAGCAACGCCCTACTGTCAGGGCGTATCACCTGCGGCTCTACGTTCGATAGGATCGCGAGATTTGGATCGCCCAGTGTCAAGTTAGGAACGTTGATGGAAAGAAGCTTATCGCTGGTAACATTCTTAACCTCAAAGATGTAGCCCACGAGTGTGTCCCCGGCATATCGCCGAATAAGAGTTGTTGTGACCCCTTTAAATCCCGGTGAAATTACCCGCACCGGGTTCTTGATATCGTAATTCGCGACGATCGAATCCCCTCGAATGAGTGCTTTCATGAGTTCAATCTCTGAAATTCCGGGACCGGCCTTAATTTCGTCGTCCTTAAGGAGCGATTCCTTTGACTTGAACTCGTAAAAGTTATCGATAGTTTCGTTTTGCTTCGACGAGACAACGAGCCGGGTCCGAATGGGGGTTCCATCGGAAAGAATGAAGGTTACTTGACTCACCCCGCTCATAAACCGGGGAGTTACCTTAAGAAGGGCATAGTTTGGTTGATCCGGATCGGCTGGCTCAATTGTAAAACGCTGGGCCTGCGAGAT
>CAZUJQ010000113.1:1304-3811 GCA_964620805.1 uncultured Planctomycetales bacterium
GAGATGTTTTCCGATTTCACTTTTGATTTCCACTCCGCGGCTTCCGATAAAAACTTGACGCGAAGTTGCGGACTCATGGAATCAGAAAGGCTTGTGTACTGCTCCTCAATGTTGCCCGCCGTTACGTTTCCCAGTTGGCCCAGGAAATCGGTGACAGCGCTCGCAACATAGCTGTCCGGCACGGCTTGCGGAGAGGCCGCCGTGAAGTCCAGCACCCCTGGTGCAAGGATGTATTCTTTTGCCCTGAGCTTTGTGTAGAGCGAATGAACTTCAAAGCGGGACAGAACGTAATGACCCGTGAACACGACGCCCAGGATCAATATAATGTACTGGAGCGTGAGCTTGTTATGCAGTAAAGCCGCTCGATAAGAAATGTACCTCGGCAGAACCTTGAGATCGATTCCGTCGTAAACGCCCCCGACTGGCTTTGAAAACTTCGCTGCCTCGATTCCCTTCTCAATTGGACCTATCATGGCCGTTTCCATCTCCTTCAGTTTTTTCCTCAGCGGAAGCCACAGTTTTTTCCGCGACCACAGAATTATGGCGAGAGTGTATCGCTGCAAGATACGCAACAGGGATGAACCATGTCGTCGTATCGCGGAAGAGCCAATATTTCCCATCCGCCGAAAGACTCGTTTTAAATTCGCGAGCTGGTCTTCGATTGAGATCGTTTTTTTCTTTAGACATCCGTTAGCTCCTTCGTTAATCGTTGGCATTTGTTCCTCTTAGTCTGAAAATTTCCGTTTTCCTTTCGGGTTAAACAGGCCGGGCAATGAAACGTGTAGGTACCGATACGGCCAATGGAGAAAGATCCCCTTCTTGTTCCTCGATCTGATGACGGGTACGACGAATACGACAAGAAGTAACAAGAGGAGCATCAGACCCCATGAATAAAAGATCACTCCAAAAACGAGGATTACCCCAAGGGCCAGGAACGCTTCTGAAAGTTCCCAGAAATCGAAAATCATGATGGGAGAATCGATGGTCTGGCTGACCTTATTCCCATCCGAAAGTCTTAGCTGTTCATAGCTATGCACCGGTGCCACCCCCTTTCTTCCCAAGCGCGATCAGGAATTGAGGTCCTACCGCCGAAAAGAGGCCACCACCCCCGCCGATATCAAAAATGTTTTTGACCCAAGTGGGTGCGGTTCCAAAAATGATGGCGCCGATTACGCAAATGACGGCAATACCAAACCGCTGCTCCTTGAGCGCCCACCCCGCGGACATAATGCAGATCCCTGAGAAAATCCGGGCGCCCCACTTGAATAGCCCCGTGTCGATGAGTCTGAGTAGCGTACCCGCCGCTTGGAGTTTGTCGCTCGCGTCCTCGCCGGGGAGGGAATTTCCGGCGGCGAACGCGGAATGGCCGGTCAATAGGAAGATAATCGTCGTGATGGCAAGCATTAGAACAACCAACATAAAAAAATCGCACCGATACGGCCCCGGTGACGGGTTCACGTTTGCAACCATAATTTCTTTCGTTTCGCCAACCCTCCCTTGTGGGGCAGAGTGGGCGTGTTAGTGTTGTCCGCGAGGGGCTACCTCGTAGGAGTCAGGACTCTTCGGCCTTAAGCCGTCTCAAAATGTCCGATACCGTCTGGTATCCATTCATCCGATAAACCACTTTCTTTTTCAGATCCCCGATGAGAAGCAAAGGAACCAATTTGATGTCTTTTCCCTGAATTTCCGTTTTGGTCGCCCGTAGGGCCGGAAGCGGAAGCGCTCCGGCATCTCCGGAATCAATCTGTCTCGCTTCAACAAAGAAGCCCTGCTCCTGGAGAGCCGAGAGTGTCTCAAACATTCGTCGGCAGTGAGGACATTTTGAGTCAAAATACATTCGAAACCGATAGCGTTTCGTATCGCCCACCGCGATTGGAAGCTTCTCCAACTTCGCGGCAATGGACGCCTTCTCATTATTGGCTATGACATGAGTCTCCAAGTACTGCGCCATTCTCTTCTGGAGATTCTCCGACAGTTCATTTTTCCTATCCATGTAGGTGAACCACATCTTCATGTTGTAATCGGAAGGGTTTCTCACAAGCTCCATAAATGGCTCGGGCGGTGTGTATTCCCCTTCCTTGAAGAATTCCTTGTTTTTGGGGTCAAGATACTGATTCCACGGAAACGAAGAGGCTGCTTCTTTCGCTGGTTTTGCGACGGCACTCTTTTCTTCTTTTTGAGCCGGCTTCGCTTGGTTCCAAAAATCGACGCCCTTGTCAAAGAATTGAAAATCAGCGAGCGCTGCATTGGTGGCCAGTATTATTGCGAGTATCGTGCTTCTAACGAACATCTTGCGCCTCATCGAAGTCGACCTCACCGCGCTCAGCGAGAGCCCTGACCGTATCCCGTAGCGAACTAGCGAGTTTTGCTTCACCGCTTCGAAGATATCCCTGGATGTCTTCCTCCTTCATATACTCAAGAACAGCGATGCGGCCTGTGATTCCCCGTTTGCACTCACTGCATCCATTGAGATTTCTCAAAAAGATGCGGCTTACTCCATCCTCAGA
>CAZUJQ010000113.1:3911-7040 GCA_964620805.1 uncultured Planctomycetales bacterium
ACCTGTGTGAGGCCCTCAATCGAGTATTCGATTGGGTCCTCAAGGGTGATAATATTTTTCAGTTTTCGATCCAACGCGCAAAGCAGCGTATAAAGAGTCGTTGTTTTGCCACTGCCTGTGGGGCCGGAAATCACAATGAGGCCATTGCTATTTCCCAAGGACGCCTGGATATCTTTCAGCGTTTGGCTCCCAAACCCGAGGTTTTCAAAAGCAAAGCTTCTTGTCAGATCCAAAAGGCGAAGGACAATATTCTCCCCATATTGGGAAGGCAGAAGACTACACCGCACATCCAGGTTCCACTCCTTGAATGAAATCCTGCTATCTTGCGCGCGCCCCGTGACGGCAATGGAAAAATTGGAGATCCTTTTCGCTTCATTGATAAATGCCTGCCGGTGCCGGATATCCAACGCCTTCCATAAGAACATTTCTCCGGAAACTCGAAACCTGATGTCGATCCCGTGTCGCGTGGGTTCAATGTGAATATCGCTTGCCGAGAAATCCCTCGCCGAAACGAGCGCATCCCGAAACAGTGCTGTATAGGGATCGGGTCGAGCGATCTTTTCGTCATCCGAGATCCGCTTCGCGATATGAATCGTGTGGCCCATCACCCACCCAATCCTTTACAGGCAGCGCCCATCGCCTCTATCGCGATGAATGCCGCCGGAACCTCGGCCAGCTCATGGCAACAACTCACCTTGCTCCAGACAACGAACAAGAACCCCTTCATCTTTCCGCTTGTTACCCGCCCAAGTTCCCGAACGTTCTTAATGGTCTCCAGAAAGCCAACGTTTTCCCCTTCCTTGAAGCAGGAGGAGCTCTGCGGCTTAATCATCTGCCACTTCTCATCAGGGCTGCTTGGGGAAGAGTGAAACACTTCGGACGACAAGCTTTTCATTCGTGACCCCACCATAAGGGCACCCATAACATGACTCGGACCTTCGGCGCTGCCCGTCCGGGGATAGAAGAATCCCCACCCGTTGCACGCCGAATGTGTCGACGGCGGAAATTTAGGTAGGAAACCCACCGGATGGCTACAAACTGGAGTTCCCGGAAAAAATGTTGGTTCCGGGGCGCCGATCAGAGAGGTCGCGGCACCCTTAAGAAGACAGGCCTTAGGACTCAGACTCCATGCAAGGAACTGCGGCTGCAACAGATCCGCCGCTCCCGTATTCCAGCTTGACCCGACATGCTCGCTCATTCCATCAAAACAAAAGCGGTCCACCCTGGCTCCGCCACATGAGAGTAGCGAAAAGGGGATCATGGCCAGGGGGACCGCTATGGTGTGGGCTTGGGATGAGTGCGTGTCACTGTCTGCTTCGGTGCCGTAGGGGAAGTTGTTACCCACCGTTTGAAGTTGTAATGCCGCGCCAGGTAGGGCGCTAAACTCAGAATCCTTGGGATCACTTACCACCTCGATAAAAGTCTGAGGAACGTAATAGGAGATCTGCGCGCATGGGTGAGGCGGTATGCCGCACACGCATACCCCGACTTGAAAATTGAGGCATGACCTAAACTCATTAGTCCCCAGGACTGAACACACATTCGGAAAGGCCAAACCCAGGTTGCCGATAAAAATTCCCGCGAGTAACAGAGCCGCGGAAAAACCCTCCAGGATTTTTGAGTGAGTTGTGGTCTTATCTTTCAGATAATACGGTTTCAGAAACAGTTTCTCGTACCGAGTGCGGCACCCATCGAAAATTCTCGCGAAGCATTCAAACGCGCTCAAAGTGGAAAACTCCTTCCCGGTGACGGAGTATTCCTTGTGCTCTGCCTTCGTTACCGACTCGCTGATGTTAGCGTCCGGTGCCTCAAATCCACCGAGAACCAGATTTCTTTTTGCGTGGTGTGCTGACTCCGAAATGCTGTGGGACTCTCGTTGCCGGCTCTCCTGCCCCATGAGTTCCTGGAAATAGTGAATCGTCATCGGATCGTTCGAGTGCCCCGCGAGATATGTTCTAAACGTCTGTACGATCTCTCGCGTAGCACTCTCATCTTTCAGACCGTTCAGAAGAGTGCTCAAACTTTGGGTTGCCGCGATCGTCCACGCATTCGCTTCCCGTGCCGTCGACAGGTACTCGTCGTCACCCAAGGTCCCTGTGCTCCCGATAGAAACGACATCCTGGAACTCATCAACGATAAGAATGGCGCAATGATCCTGTTTGCGGTGGGAATTACGATAGCGCCCCAGGACAGCGCTTTCGTAATATAACTTCACGAAAACCCCCATGGATTTAACCAGAGCGGGATTATCGATATCGAAAAGAAGGATCTTCCCCTGATCCACAACATCCTCCATCGACCGAATCGTAAGGTGCGTCTCTTCGGGACAGAAAATCTGAGCGGCTTGATATTCCTGGAACTGATTTAGAAAGGATGTCGCGGTCGCGAGAATGCTTGTCCGTACCTTTGCTTCCAGCTTGAAATACTCCTTGGTAAAGTATTCAAGGGCACACCTGATGTTGTACTCTTCTTCCTTGTCGAATTTTCCCTCGTCTATAGCCGCTTCCATGCTTTCGCCGATTTGCCCTGCCTCGCTAGCCAAAAGCGCGTTATACAAATCCTTGAGAGTAAAATATCCGTGAACGGCGGCACAATAGACGAGACTGTTCTTGATTAGGTTAAACGAAGATGTCTCCCAGAAGTCGCTATCCCGCGACGACTTCGCGAAGTTCGCCGCCGCCGCCCGCACCATTTGCGCCACTCTCGCGAACCCCCCGCCATGTAATGGATCGGGTATGTAAACCGGGTTGAAGGTGACACTTCCGCCGAATCGCAGGTGTAAAATCCTTTCCTTTGGGATCTTGAGTTCATCAAGCATCGTCAGCGCTTTCCTAACAAATGTGTTCTTGGGATCGATCATCAAAATGGCCGGATCAGGTTTGAAATTTCTTAGGATCTGGTAAAGAAAGCAAAGAATCGTCGCCTGCGTCTTTCCCCATCCGATACTCCCCGTGATCAATACATTTCCAAGGCACCCTTTCTTTGGAAGCTTCACCCACTCGCGCCTTCCGTTTTCTAAGCCCTCTCCCACGGTCCCAAGAATCAACCCGTTTTCAAGGTCGGGTATTGGCTCAAGGCGGTCCTTCTTTTTCCAAATTTTGCGAAGCCAATCCTCCCGCAAGAAAATGG
>CAZUJQ010000114.1:0-6974 GCA_964620805.1 uncultured Planctomycetales bacterium
ATCAATCTGACCAAGATCGAATCCCGGCCTTCCAAGAAAAAGGCCTGGGATTATTATTTCTTTGTCGATTTTGAGGGGCACAGGCTGGATTCCCACATTAAGAGGGCCTTGGATGAATTGGAAGGCATGTGCAAATATCTAAAAATTTTAGGTTCGTATCCTATTTTAGAATGAGCTGCGATGAAAAAATCTCACGAGGGCTTAAGAGGCCTTGCGCGAAGAAGCGTTTTGAGAATCCAGCCCTATGTGCCAGGGAAACCCATTGAAGAAGTCCAAAGAGAGCTAGGGTTAAAAGACGTCATCAAGCTGGCCTCCAACGAAAGTCCATTTGCGCCTTCCCCCAAAGTCATCCAGGCCCTTAAAGAAAATCTGAAGAATCTCAACCGTTACCCAGATGGGAGCTGTTATTATTTGCGGCGGGCGTTAAGCCGACATTGTAAGGTTGCTGGCCATCAATTGATCTTTGGCAACGGATCGGATGAGATTATCGTCCTTTGTGTGCGGGCCTTTGTGGATTCCGGTGAGGAAGTGGTGGTGGCCGCTCCTTCCTTCTTGATCTACAAGATCGCCTGCCAGGCAGCCGGCGCCCGGATCAGGGAAGTTCCCTTGAAGGGTTTCCATTACGATCTTCCCCGCATGGCTAAGGCCGTGACGAAAAAAACGAAGATCGTTTTTATAGGGAACCCGGATAATCCGGTCAGCACTTATGTGACCGAGGCGCAGGTCAAGGGTTTCCTAAAAAGCCTTCCTTCGCATGTGCTGGTTTTATTGGATGAGGCTTATTTTGAATTTGTGGATGAAAAAGATTATCCGGATTCGATCGGGCTTTTGAAATCGCATCCCAACCTGATCATCACGCGGACGTTCTCGAAGATGTATGCCCTGGCGGGACTCCGGATCGGCTACGGGATCGCCCGTCCTGAGACGATTGATATCTTAGAGCGCCTGCGAGAGCCTTTTAACGTTAATTCCCTGGCGCAGATCGCAGCGGTTGTGTGCTTGAAAGAGGCTTCTTATTATCGCGAGAGGCTAAAAAGGATTAAAGAGCAAAGGGGATTTCTTTATCAAAATTTTAAAGAGATGGGCTTGTCGTTTGTCGAGAGCGTTACGAATTTTATTTTGGTGGATGTAAGAAGGGACAGCGCGAAAGTGGCCCGGGCGTTATTAGAGAAGGGTGTCATCGTTCGCGATATGAATTTTTGGGGCCTAAGGAATTTTATCCGGGTCACCGTGGGCATGCCCGAAGAGAACCAAAAATTCATTCGTGCTTTGAGGGGGCTTGTCGAGGTGAAGGAGGCCTTATGATTGTCATTTTAAGAAAAGATGCCACGGAAGAACAAATGAAGCACATTGTTGCCAAGGCCGAAAGCTTAGGGCTTAAGGCGCATATCTCCAAAGGGGTGGAAAAAACCATCATTGGTTTTATCGGGCCAGAGGATGTCTTGCGGGTCACTCCTTTGGAAGTCTTCCCGGGAGTGGAGAGAGTTCTGCCGGTTTTGGCCCCGTATAAGCTGGTCTCGCGGGAGTTTAAGGCTGAGGAGTCCGTCATTAAGGTCTCGGATAACGTTCAGGTGGGTGGTAAAAGAATCGTGGTCATGGCCGGCCCTTGTTCCATAGAAAGTCACGATGGATTGATGTCGATAGCCAAGAAAGTAAAGGAGGCCGGCGCCACCATCCTGAGGGGAGGTGCCTTTAAACCGCGGACCTCGCCTTACGATTTTCAGGGATTAGGAGAAGAAGGGTTAAAATATTTGGCCGAGGCCGGAAAGACCCTGAACATCGCCACCATCACCGAGGTCATGGACCCTCGGGATGTGGATCTGGTTGCGCGATACGTCGATGCCTTTCAGATCGGTGCCCGCAATATGCAGAACTTCACTCTCCTCAAAGAGATCGGCCAGACGAGAAAGCCGGTTATGCTCAAGCGCGGCATGAGTGCGACGATCAAGGATCTTCTGATGTCCGCCGAATACATCCTCTTTAAAGGGAATTTTGATGTGATGCTCTGTGAACGGGGCATCCGCACCTTTGAGACCGCAACCCGGAATACCTTGGATATCAGCTGTGTGCCGGTGGTCAAGGAGTTGTCGCACTTGCCGATTATTGTTGACCCGAGCCACGGCACCGGCCACTGGGGGTTTGTTCCCAGCGCAGCCAAGGCCGCGGTAGCCGCCGGATGCGACGGGTTGATGATCGAGGTCCATGATAATCCAGAAGAGGCCTTGTCCGATGGCGCACAGTCTCTGGTTCCGGAGAGATTTAGAAACCTCATGGACGAATTGGAAGCGATCGCTAAGGCGGTGGGAAGGGAATTATGAATCACGAAGGCTCGTTATTTAAGCAGGTCACGATCGTCGGGGTGGGGCTCATTGGCGGGTCCTTAGGGATGGCCATCAAAAAGCATCAAGTGGCCCAGGAGGTGATTGGTTTATCCAACCGCCATAGCTCGCTCGTGGATGCCTTGCAAAACAAGGCCATTGACCGGGGATTTCATGACATCAAAAAGGCGGTAGAAACCGCGGATCTGGTCATTATGGCCACCCCCGTTAAAACCATTGTGAATCTCCTGCCGATCGTCACCAAGTATCTTAAACGGGGCTGTATCGTAACCGATGTCGGCTCCACCAAGACGACCATTGTCGATTGTGCCGAGCGGTATCTGACATCGGCGTTTTTCGTAGGTTCGCATCCTTTGGCCGGGTCCGAAAAAACCGGTATCATCTTTGCCAATCCCGACTTGTTCCATCAATCTTTGTGCCTGATGACCCCGACTCCTAAAACCAACCGTGCAGCGGAAGAGAAGGTCAGGGCCCTTTGGACCAGCCTAGGCGCCAGAGTCAAGACTTTTACCCCGCTTGAACACGACAAAATTTTGGCTTACATAAGCCACCTGCCGCATTTGGTGGCTTATGCGTTGATAGGAGTTATTCCCGATGAATATCTTCCTTACGTGGCCCAGGGCCTGAAGGACACGACCCGCATTGCCGCCAGTTCCCCTTACATGTGGAATGACATCTGCCTGACCAATCCCAAGAACATCGTCCATACGCTCGATGAGCTGGTCAAGAGAATTTCCTTGCTGAGAAAGTCTATTCTTCTCAAGGATGAACAGAATCTGATCGAGAATTTTAAAAAAAGCAAAAGTAAGAGGGAATCTTTGGATCAGGCTCCGGAACCCAATGCCCCGAGTACGGGGCCAATATAGACACTTCAGAATTGGTGACGATTGACTCAAAAGGGTATCAAGGTTATAAAGGTTATAAAGGTTGCTTTTAAAAAACAACCTCTGTAACCTTTTTAACCTCTATAACCTCTATAACCTTTTTCCTATGATCATCACGATCGACGGCCCTGCCGGCGCTGGAAAAAGCACCGTGGCCAAAGAGCTCGCGAAGAGATTGGGATTTTCTTACCTGGACACCGGTGCGATGTACAGGGCCTTGACTCTGAAGGCCCTTAAGCAAAAGGTCAATCTCCACGATGAACAGGCCTTGGTCGATTTGGCAGAAGGCACCACCATTGATCTTTTGGCCGATGAAAAGCAGTCGCTTAAGGTCCTTCTCGATGGCCGGGATGTGACAATGGCCATCCGCTCGGTGGAGGTCACCAATAATACTTTTTATATCGCCAGGGCGCCGCGCGTTCGCCAGATCATGGTGGACTGGCAGCGCCGGATAGGCGAAAAGAGCAATATCGTGGTGGAGGGCCGTGATGCGGGCACCGTGATTTTCCCCAAGGCCGACAAAAAGTTTTATTTGGATGCGGACTTTGAGGAACGGGTTAAACGCCGGCTTAAAGACTTAAAAACGCAAGGCCAAAGTAGCAATAGATCGGCCTTACAACAAGAACTGCAAGAGCGGGACACCAAGGACTTAACGCGCTCAGTAGGACCGCTCAAGAAAGCCGAAGACGCGGTTGTTATCGATGCCACGCATTTATCGGTGGAGGAGGTGGTGGAATCGATGCTTAAAATCCTTAGACAACAAAGAAAGAAAATGGGGTCACACCTATTTTAAAGAACGCTGGGACGACCTGGCAGGTGTTTTTGTATACGCATGATGTGTTGAACTTGGATTATTCCCTGTGGTCTTGCCACAGGGATACCGCTCAAAAGGGAAAGTTTGAAAACCGCAGGTTTTCAACTCAAGACATTCCTCTTCATACCCTGCGTTCTTGGCGCAGGGTGGTTGATTAAATCACAGGCGGAGGCCTCAAAAGAATTATTAACGCTTGTGAATAAGGCTGTAGAACTCTACGGGGTGGAACTTCTGAGTCTGCAGGTCATATCCTTGGTTCCCTCGCAAGAGATTCTTCAGGCGCTGGATGCGAAGGTGGCCATGCATATGATAGGGAATAAACGGGACTATTTGATCTACAAAGCGGCCAACAGCTTGTTGGCCACCCATCCCATGGGGGAGAAAAGCTCAAGCGATTCCATGCCCTGTTTTTACTCGGGAGCCATTTATTTTGGATTGAAAAAGATCCCCAAAGAGCTTTAAAGTATTTGGAACAATGTGTCAGGCTTCGCCCCCATTTTATTAAAGCCAAAGCCTGTTTGGCTGCCGTATACAAGGAATTAGGAAGAAATAATTTTTCAGTTCGGCTTTTTAACGAATGCGCAGCAAAGACCTCCGACAGCAAGATCAAAGAGATTTTTACGAATCTTGCGAGCGCTCCCGCCTGAAACTACCAAATTTTCCTCCTTCCACAAGAATTTACCGACCCCCGGGATCGACTCTAATCGTTGAACAACCTCATCGTCTTGCTTTAATTGCTCAATCACTGCCTCAACACTTCTGATCCGGCTTCGCACGTCATCCAATAACTCCAAATGCTCATCCATTAACTTCCTTTCTAAAATACCAGCAGACTCACACTCCTTAAGAAATTCCATTCCCATTTTGTCTGGTAGCTTGATTTGTGGTATTCTTTAGACATGGTCAAGAATCCCCAAGAGTGGTCAACACAAGCGGATTACGATTTTCAAACGGCGGAATATATGTTCCAGGGAGGACGCTACATTTATGCCGTCTTTATGGCGCATTTAGCTGTTGAAAAAGCATTGAAAGGAATTTATCAGAAGAAATTGAATGCCATTCCCCCCAAAACCCACAATCTCCTCTATTTCGTCAATGAGACGAAAATTCGACCACCCGAGCCTATCGGTAAATTTTTGGTAAAACTCGATCAGGCCAGTGTTGCCACGCGATACCCAGAGGAGTTAGCGAAATTGCAGAGCGTTTACACCCAATCTGTCGTAAGAGAAATTCTCTCCCAAGTAAAGGAAGTGTTGGAATGGGTAAGAAAGACGTTTTAGACATTTTGAAACGTTTAAAGGAAGTGTTTGAAAATAACAACATCCATGTCGACCGATTGATTTTATTTGGCTCTTGGGCTAAAGGCACTCAGCGGGAGGGAAGTGACATAGATATTATTGTTGTTTCCAATGATTTTAACGGTAAAGATTATTGGACCCGCATCGACATCCTTTCCGAAGCCATCTATCGGGTTTTTGCCCCCATCCAGGCTGTCGCCATGACCCCTCAAGAGTGGGAAAGTAAAGAAAGTCAGATTTGTGATTTTGCCCAGGAAGGTGAAATTGTGACCGCTTAAGCCTGCCCTTCACAATCCCTCTTAGAATGATTAGGATAAAGATGCCATGCAAACCCTCACAACCGATGTCTGCATCGTGGGCGCGGGGCCGGCTGGGATGATCCTGGGGCTTTTGCTGGCCCATAAAGGAATCCGGGTGGCGGTCCTGGAATCCCACAAGGACTTCGAGCGGGAATACCGCGGCGAGGTCCTGATGCCGGCCTTCATCCAGATGATGCAGCAAATCCGGCTCTTCGATTATCTTCTCAGTTATCCTCATCTTAAACTCAAGAATTTTGAGCTTTTCTTAAAAAGTAAACTTTTGGTGAGTTTAAGTTTGTCCGACCTGTGTAACGAGGCCCCGTTTGCCCTCTGGATGCCTCAGCCGATTCTTTTAAATGCCTTGTGGGATAAGGCCCGATCCTATCCGAATTTTCAAATTCTATTCGGGGCGATTGCCCGGGACATCATTCGGGAAGAAGAAAGGATCGCCGGGGTGGTTGCTGAACAGGAGGGACAAAGGGTTGAAATTCGCTCTCACGTGACGGTGGGCGCCGATGGCCGCTCATCCATCGTGCGCAAGGCCGGCGGATTTGAATTCGAGTATGAAAATTATGATTTTGACCTGATTTGGTTTACAGTTAAACAACCTTTGAACTCCGAGAATACGGTGCGGGCGTTCTTTTCTTCCTCTTATCGTTATTTGGTTTTGCCCAAGTATCCGGATTTTGTGCAGTGTGGGCTTATTGTCTCGAAGGGTGATTTTTCTCGCTTGCGCTCCCGGGGCCTTGAGGTGATGCGAAAAGAACTCCTGGATGCTCATCCCCTCATGCATGAGTTTGCCCGGCAGCTCAAGGATTTCAGCGCCTTTAGCGTCCTGCAGGCCCGGGTTTCGTATGTGAAGAATTGGGCCAAGGATGGGTGTTTGCTGATCGGCGATGCGGCGCACACCTGCTCGCCGGCAGGAGCGATCGGCGTGGCGGTGGCAGCCGCCACGGCCATCGTGGCTGCGGACGTTTTGGTTTCGGCTTTCGCAAAGAAAGATTTTTCAGAGCAAATGCTCAGCGAAGTGCAAAGAAGGCGCGGAGCCGACGTTAAAAAGATCCAAAGGCTGCAGGCGAGATTTACCACCGCGGCTTTTCTACGGTTTCCTTATCTTAAGTGGTTGTCGGTGGCCAGCATACTCTTTGTGGCAAAAACCGGGATCCTGCGCCGCTTTCAGCGGGAGATCGTGGTCATGAAGGAACCCTTGCCGATTGACCCGGGGTTGCATTTCTAATGACTCCTAGCAGTACCTCAGGGACTGTTTATTTTTTTTGCCCCTTAGAAAAAAGAAGCTTTCCCGAGTTTGTAGCAAAAAATTAACGTAACTTATTGAAAGC
>CAZUJQ010000115.1:0-6955 GCA_964620805.1 uncultured Planctomycetales bacterium
TCGAGCCTAAAAACATATTTTTTTCAATGAACGGTCTTTTAACCTGAGTAGTTACTCTGGATCTTGAAAAAGCAAAGACAAATGGCGGGAATTAAGGCCTTTGTTCCTCCGCGGCGGGAGTTTGTCAGCGGGGAGGCCTATTATTTTCTGGGCCGGCCTTTGCGGCTGAAAGTGGAAAACTTAACAACCAACGTCAAGCCCAGCGTTCATCTTGTTGTATCGGAATTTCAAAAAGGTTATGGCGATACAACAACTGTAGGGGGTTTGGGGGATTGCAGGCAATCCCCCAAGGGGTGACAGCGAAGAAATGCGACGGAAAGGAGCATTTCTGAGCGCCATAGGGGCGAAGCCCCTGTGGAAGATAGTGCCGAACGAAGTGAGGCCTATCTTGAAGAAGACTCTTTATGCGCGCAACTGAATGGCCATGACACGGTCTTGGGACAAAGGAGAGTGATCCGCAGGGCGTTGATCCATTGGTATCAGGACCGTGCATTGTCGATCTTAAGAGAGCGGTTGGATATTTACACCCAAAAGCTGGGCGTCACCTGCTCGAAGTTCGCTCTCAGCAATGCCAGCCGGCGGTGGGGAAGCTGCAATCTCCAAGGCACCATCCGGCTCAACTGGCGCATTGTGATGGCGACGGTCTTTTTGATTGATTACGTGGTGGCTCATGAGCTCTGCCACCTTGTTCATCTTAATCACTCGTGGCATTTTTGGGACCATCTGGGAAGCATTATGCCGGATTACAAGGAGCGCCGGCGGTGGTTGCGCCAAGAAGGGTATAAGTTTTGTTTATGATTAAAGTCTTATTAAGGAGACCGGTATGCCAAAAACTTTAACGGTTATGAATTCGTTAAAAAGGGATGGGATAAAGACATCCGATTACCAAAAGCTCCTCCGGGATATCCACCGGGAAATTGAGTCGGGGTTCAAAAAAGTCGAAGAGCTCTTGGAGAGGCACAAGGTGCTTTCCCATTGGGCCATCGGGCGCCATATCAACATTTATCTTAACACTCACGATCTGCCGCGCGGTGGGATTGGCCGGTTTTATCAGGATTTATCCCGGAACTTAGGGATCAATGACCGGACGCTTCAGCAGTGCGAACAGTTTTACCGCTTTTTCCCCAAATTCAAGCCGGAAAAATATCTCAAATGGTCGCATTACCGTTTTCTCTTGACGGTGCCAGAGGAGAAGCAGCGCCGGGAGTGGATTGCCCGCATTAAAAAAGAAAGGATCCCACCGGATGAGCTGCGCCTGGCCTTAATGCCTCCCAGCGTTCCGTCCGATGGTCTGCCGGCGATTAATTTGAAGGCGCCGGTCCGCGGCAAGCTTTTTACTTACCGGATTTTGCGTGCCGATGACATCGAAGATTTTGAGAATCCCTGGTTTGTGGATCTGGGGTTTGCGGCCCGCAAAGAGGCGCCGGCCTCAAAAGGGGCCCTCGATAATAAATATCTTTATAGATCCGAGAAAATCAACGGAGATTATCGCCTCAAGGTCGCTGTTGATGCCAGGCCCGATGAGCTTTTTACCTTCCGGGGGAAACTCCGCCGGGTGATCGATGCCGATACGCTTCTTGTGGCTATTGACCAGGGCTTTGGGTATTGGAACGAACAGCGCCTGCGCTTAAACGGCATCGACGCGCCAGAACTTGGCACCCTCGTGGGAGAGCGCGCCAAGAAGTGGATTGAAAACGAGCTTAAAGACTGTCCCAATTTTGTGGTGAAAACCTACAAGAGCGATCAGTGGGACAGGTATCTGGTGGATGTGTTTTATCTTCCTGGGGAAAAGGACATGCACCGCGTGGCCACCGAAGGCCTCTGGCTCAACGGTAGGATGATCGAGGCGGGAGTGGCGAAGGTGTGGAGCGCAAAAAGATTTTTATGATCTCTACTTAAAAGGGAAATCGATAAACTTCTACAGAGTTTAATCGATGAGGTGTAGACACAATGAGACCGCACTGGTTATGGGATAGGGACATCTATTATGAGTTGAAATTTATTAATAAATAAGTTATACTGCATAACATGGAACGTGAAATTTATACACCCCTACAAATACGGGAGGTTTTTCACTTGGAATTTTTGCGCTGGTTCGGCCGGAAACTGGCGGCGGAGGATTATGTCCTTAAAGGCGGGGTGAATTTAAGGTTGTTCTTCGGCGGTATCCGGTATTCGGAAGATATGGATATTGATATCCAGAGGGTCAGGGTCGACAGGGTCAAAAAAACCGTTATGGAAATTCTCTTGGCCCGCGGCTTCTCGGACAGCCTCAAGTCATTCGGGATTGACAAGATTGTCCCCCCGGACATCGCCAAAGCCAAGCAGACAGAAACCACACAGCGGTTCAAGATCCACCTCCTGACCTCAGCAGGGGAAGACCTTTTTACAAAGATCGAATTCTCAAGACGAGGCATGAAAGGGATGGCCGTTGTTGAGCCGGTAGCGGCCCGGATTCTCCGTTCTTATAAAATGACGCCGCTTTTTGTTGTGCATTATGACGCAAATTCGGCTGTCGTGCAGAAAATCCACGCGTTGGCCCAAAGGTCTGTTTTACAAGCCCGCGATATATTTGACCTGTTTGTGCTCAATTCCCAATGCGATGGGACGGCCCTGGGGGAACACGTTAGCAAACCCCTCTTCAAAACAGCCTATGACAATATTTTTCAGGTGGGGTTCACTCAATTTCGGGACACTGTTGTCGCCTATCTGGTGGATGAAGAAAAAAAAGCCTATGCTTCACCGGAAGTATGGGATGAAATCAAACTGAAGACGGCCCATTTCTTAGAAGAGCTGATGGGTTCGACTTTATGGTGAGCCAGGCCGAATCACAAAACATCATGGTTTTCATCAAAAAGCTGGGGCGTCCGGTCTTTACGACGCATGAGCTCATAACGATCTCCGGTAAATCACCCTCAACAATTATTCAATCCTTAAACCGTCTTGTGAAACAAGGGCTGCTCATCAAAATTTACCGCGGCGTCTGGATGGAAGCGGGGGCCAAAAGAGTATCTGCGTTTGAAATCATTCCCTGCTTATTCCCGTGTCAGCGCGTTTATGTCTCGTTTATCAGCGCGCTTCATCTGCATGGGATTCTGGAGCAGATTCCCCAAGTCATCACTCTGGCATCAACTGCGCATACAAGCACCCTTCGTACAAAAGCGGGCGTTTTTGAGGTCCATCAGATCGCCCCGGCCCTATTTTACGGATTTGACTGGTATAAGGGGGAAGGAAGCTTTCTAATAGCGGAACCGGAAAAAGCGCTTGTCGACAGTTTGTATCTGTCAAGCCGGAAGAAAAAACAATTCGGTCATTTCCCGGAATTACACTTTCCGCCGGAGTTCAGCTTCAAAAAAGCGGCTCAATGGGTGGGACGTATTCGAGAAGAAAAGATACGCCTGTATATTTTCAAAAAGCTGGAGACATTGAAGGGAAAATAGGCGAAAGGAACCAATTCCCAATGCGGCAGGAATCCTCTCATAAGCCGATGGGAGGAGAGGATGGAACAGATGATACGGAGGACCGAATGATTAAGGGAAGACGATTTTCTTTGTGGAGGATCTGTGGAGTTGTTTTGGTTCTATGCTTCCAAGTTTATGCCGAGGAAATAACTGTTTTACGGAACTCAGAAAACTGGATGTACACCGAAAGCCGGCCGGGATTGCGCCAGGAAGACCATCCTGTGCCTGTGTGGGGAGAATTGTTTTATCAAAGGAACGCCCTGCCTGTCTCCATGCAAAAGGATGGGGTTAGCATCACGACAGATATCGGAACGTTCCGATATTAGAAGCCATTTCAAAACCTCCTCTAAGGACGGCTTCCGGGCTGTGTCCCGCGCGCAGTTCCGCAGTTCCCGAAGGGAGCGAGGATGTTTGAGCACGGGACACAGCCCGGAAGCCGTTAACATTCGAGGTTTTGAAATGGCTTCTAGTGAAAGAGAGTATCCGTATAGTTCCGGGGGCTGGTTTCCCGTTGCCGAAAAGAAAAGCCAAGAATCTTCATCGATCGAACGGGAAATCCAAGATGTCGAGCGGAAAGCAGGATTTTATAAAGGTCAGTTTAACGAAAAGAAGAGGAAATTTCTCAACGCTTTGATCGAGAAACACCTCCTCCTTTCTCCAGGAGCCCCCCAAAATCCCCATTGACAGGGTTATTTAATAGGCTATAATCTATAGTAACTATAGAAAATAAACTATATCCATGAATCTACCTATCCGAGAAGCACAAAAACAGGTTTTGAAAGTCTTTTCAAAAGCCGCCAAGGACTTTGCGTTGGCCGGCGGCACGGCCCTTGAGCTGTACTATTTGCAGCACCGATTCTCGGTTGATTTGGATTTTTTCTCAAAGAAATACAACCCTTCGGAGATCGACGATCTGGTAACAGCCTTCAGAAAAAGCATGAACCAGAAAATCCATCTGGAAGCTGAGTTCAAGGCCGGGGGGAGGGCCAGGGTCCGTTTTTATACCTTTCCTGTTCAGGGTTCTTCCCGACCGCTCAAGATCGATTTTGTGGAAGATGTGCTTTTCGATAAACCCACAATACAAAAAAGGGAGGGGGTTCGTGTTTACAGCGTGCAGAATATCTATTACCAAAAGATTGCGGCAGTGTCGGGGACGGTCCCCCTCGTAGATGAAGTGGGCAGAGAAGTTATCGAGGGCCGTAAGGAAGCTCGTGACGTCTTCGATATTTATCAGCTTTCCCAAAAGATACAGCCGCTCCATAAATTTTTGAAGAGTGTGCCTGCAGCTTGGCAAAGAGGGATGGTCCATTGGTACAGAACGTTCGCCCGCCAGGAGCTTAAGCTGGCGCTTCTGGATCTGGATATTTATGATAAGGAATTTGATGCCAAAGAGATGATTGCCTATTTAGAACAGGAGATCAAACAATTTACCAGAGAGGTGATTGGAGAATGACAATTGCCCAGTATTTCTGGGATTTGAATCCCAGGGCTTTGAAAGAGACGGAAACGATTCTCAAAAATCCAGAACATCCCCAATTTGCCATACGGATGACGACTCTTTTATCACGCTGTGATAAACCCAAGGAACTGTTCAAGATCATTTCCAAAAGTCAGTTTGTGGACTCCTGGCCCAAGATCCGGGCTTTTTGGATCAAACAGACCCGCCAGTCGGATTTTAGAGACTGGTGGGAGACGATCTATGAAGAACTTTTAGCGGAATATCAGCCTAAGTTAAAAAAACTGGAGGGCAAAGCCCCTTTCTTCCTGCAGAAATTCGGGAAACGGATCAAAGAGGCCAGAATCGAGAAGGGCCTAAGCCAAAAACAACTGGCCCTGAGCGCAGGCATGAGACAGCCGGACATCTCGAGGGTGGAGGAGGGAAAAAAGAATGTGACGCTGTATACCTTGGCCCGCCTTTGTCAAATTTTAGAGATTAAGACAATCGATATCCTCTGAGGATATTGGAAACATTGGAAACAGGTGCAGTCACCCAAAACGTTAATCGTCAGTATGAAAATCCTCACCTGCGACAAGCTCATCTCTCGTAAATGTTTAGCGGGGACTCCCTGATGCGATGGTTACACCATAAAGGGTGAACCGCGAATGAAAAATCGAAGAAAGTTTTTGCGTGAGCGTATTTTTCGTTAAACAATAGAGCCATGGTGGATGAGATACTGCTAGTGTAGTGCGTCTAACGCTTCTTGACATTTGGCCGCTTTGGTCGAGAATCGTTTCTAGTGGATTATCGACGAGAAAGCCAAAAGTAAAGGGATTTCTGAAACAGTACACTAGGGGGTAACAATCTATGGTATCATTCCCGTTTTACAGGAAAATAAGACTTGACCGAAGACAAGTAGGCAGTAGAATTGATGATTGATTGATGATTGACGAAGATGGATAATCACGGCGCGAAATGGTAAGATAACGTTTATCTTATGGCAACAGTCAATGTCAGTAAAGACCCGTCAGGGAGCATCATTGTGGCCTTCCCGTATGACCCGTCACGGGTTGCAAAGGTTAAAACGATAGAAGGCCATGAGTGGCATCCTGAGAAGAAACGCTGGAGTTTTCCAGATTCCGATGGGACATTGGGGAAAATTCTCAAAGTCTTTGATGGGGAAGAGATTCGTTTAGATTCTGCCCTCCGCGTAAAATCACCCTCTCTCCTGGACCGGGTTCGTGAAGCGGTTCAAGCACGTCATTACAGCCAAAGGACTGAGCAAGCGTATATAGACTGGATCAAACGTTTCGTTCTTTTCCATGGCAAGCGACATCCTTTGGGAATGGGGGAGAAAGAAATAAACGAATTTTTGTCGTACTTGGCCATCCGCCAGCATGTGAGTGCCTCGACACAAAATCAGGCCCTTTCGGCCCTTCTGTTCCTGTATCGTTATGTCATTGGGCGTGAGGTGGGCGATTTGGGCGAGGTCATCCGTGCGCGCAAAGCCAAGCGTCTTCCCGTTGTCATGGCGTGTGAGGAAGTGAAAGCCGTGTTCGCAAATTTGAGAGGTGACAAGTGGCTCATGGCTTCACTGATGTACGGCGCGGGTTTGCGCCTGATGGAATGTTTGCGCCTGCGCGTTCAGGATGTCGATTTCTCCCGCAGTGAGATTCTTGTCCGGGATGGCAAAGGTGCGAAAGACCGGATCACCATGCTTCCTGAGTCGCTCAAGGCCGCATTGCAGGACCACCTCAAGAAAGTAAAAGTGATTCACGAGAAGGACCTGGTTGATGGCTGGGGCCGAGTGCTGTTGCCTGACGCTCTCGACCGAAAGTATCCCGATGCCCCGAAAGAGTGGCGCTGGCAATGGGTCTTTCCACAGGAGAACCGGTGGAAGAACCCAAAGACCGGTGAAGAGGGGCGGCATCATGTGGACGAATCCATCCTGCAGAAGTCGTTCAAGCAGGCCGTGGGCAAATCTGGTTTCACCAAACGGGCGACATGCCACACGCTCCGTCATTCCTTTGCCACGCACTTGATCGAGAGCGGTTAT
>CAZUJQ010000116.1:0-6940 GCA_964620805.1 uncultured Planctomycetales bacterium
GTGAAGTTTCAGCATCTTCGTCTCTGGACTATTTGGAATCTTCCCGTATACATCCTCTATTTTGGCTACTGCCTCCCTGAAACCCTTTATTGCCCCAAGGATATTTTCGTCCTTAATAGGTAGCGCTTCGAGGAGTCGTAATGCGTCTTCGAGTCCTCGGTGGTATCTATCGAGGAGATCCTTATATTGCGTGGTCGTTTCATAGAGCGACTTAAGTTGCTGGTACTGCCGGACCGCTTCGGCAATTAGCTTGATCAGGTAAGGCACCATGATCGCGGCGTCGGCGCCGAAGATCGCATAGGCGTTATTTTGGAAAGAAAAGAACATGAGACCGATCATGAACCAATACCTAAGCCGCTTCATTTGAATCCACCAGTGTTTGCAAAACTTCGAGATGAGAAAGTTTTGGGTTTTTACTTCTTGCCTCGGCTATCTTCGCCTTGTCCCTCGGATCAGTCGTGCAGATCCAATACGATAACGGATCTGGCTCCACCCGAACAATCGCGCGGTTTTCATCCTGAAGGAAAAAAAACTCCGAGTATTTACCCTTTTCTTGTTTGAGTGATTTGATGGTTTCGATCTCCGTATCGTTTAGGGCCAGGACTTTTTTGAAATCGTCCCAGTTCACGCCCCGTTGCTTGAGGATGATACGGTTTGGGGTGTTTTGGAGAATGGCATTCGCGATCTCCTCTTGTAGCTTGAAGTCATTTATGTTCTGGCTGATGGCCCAGATTCCGGCGTTGAACTTACGGAAAGTCCGATAGGCTTCCACGGTAAACGCGGCGCCGCTTTTGCTCTGAAGTAACTTCCAAGCTTCGTCGACGATAAGAAGATAGTTTTGCTGATGGCTCGCGGCTGCTTCCCGCTGGATGTATTCCGTCAAAAGCAGCAGAAAGAGATTTTGAAGCTCGGGGTGAACGTCGAGCCCCCGCATTTCGATGGAGACGAGATCCTTCTCAAGCTTTATATTCGTCGGACCGTCAAGCAGACGACCATACGGCGTATCCCTTGTCCATGAGAATAGGATTTCGGCATACTTTCTCAGTTCCGGTCGATCGTGCGCTTTGAGTACATCCCGGAAATCGCTCAGGCGTGGTGACTTTTTCTTGGAGTAGGTTCTGAAAATGCATTCCTCAAGAAGCGATTTCTCAAGTTTTGGGAGACCGAAGGAATCATCCTCTTTGCAGATACTTTCAATGACCGCGAGAATGAGCTTGATCTTCGACGGTGAAGGGGCCACCGCATTCTTATCGAGATCAAAGGGGTTAAGACAAATTCCAGAATCTAGGTTAAGTTCCACGAATTGGCCGTCGAGGCAGTCCACGATATTTTTCGAAGATGCGCCGTTATCGAGCCAAACGATCTTGGGTCGCGGCGTCTGCCCGTAGAACATAAGAACCAGTTGCAGAAGCGTGAATGATTTCCCAGCGCCGCTACTTCCGATCACAAGGCCGTTCCAGTTGGGAAGTGATGGCTCAAACGGATCGATCGAGAGAAGGACATTATCCCGATTCGGAAATAGGCAAACGGGTCGCTTATTTCCCTTCCAATAGGAATAGAGTGGCATAAGGTGTGCCACGTTACTGCTCTTCATCTTCTTGGGCCGAAGGCCGTTCGCGTTTCCAGGCATCGCACGGACAAAAGCGTCAAAGCAGGGGAAGGTTTCCACAATACCTTCCGACTGGTTCATACCTTTGAAGGTGCGAAGTACTTCATCCGACTTTTCTTCAAGCTTTTCCTTATCCGCCGCCCAAATGACTAGCGTGAGATCGGACGCAATGATCCGCTCCGAGCTTTCCAGAAGCTCGGAAATTAGCCCTTCGATGTGGGAGAGTTTTGACTCCGACTCCATGTCGCTCACATTGCCAGGTGCCGCCGCCATGGAGTGGGTAAGGCGCCTTTTCAGTTGCAACCTGTCGTACTCCTTTTTTTGATCCAGGATCTCGATGCTCTGCGACAGCCAGAAATGGAAGGGGAGCTTGAGAAGGCGGTCGATAAGGCTTGCATGAGTCTCCTCCGGAAGTGTTTTTAAAGTGATGGCGCGAAAGAGGTAGTCCCCGACCTCGACATAGTCCTTGTGGATGAAAAGGTCCGTGAGCTGGAGCTGATCGCAAAGCGATTGGGAGAATAGCCCGTTCTTGGAAAGTTCGGGAGGAGCAAGCTTTTCGGACCTCGACCAGTTGAAATACTCGTAAAGAAGACGGAACCATGCTTTTTCATCAATGCGCTTCGGGATAAGTCCGGCGTGACTTAGCGAGGATTCGATCTGGGTAACGCTTCGTACAAAATCAGTTTTGTGTTTCCAATATTCCGATCGGGCGATACGCCGATACTTGGCCTCGGATTCGAAAAGGCGTTGCTTCTTGTAGGAAAATGGGGCGCTTCGGATAAAAAAATAGATCCGAGGCTTAAAGTAAAGGCCAGCTTCTTGATTATTGCGAAAGTGGGCAAGGCGGGACTTCGCTATCGGGTCGTACACGGACGATGGGCCTTTCGAGAGCGTCTCATGGGCTCCAATCAATGGAGACACATCGGATTCTAAACGGTAGAAGATCTGAAATCTAAGACCCTCCTGGGCCGTGTTAATCAGATTTTCAAGTGCCGTGGAAAATTCGTTAATTGGCTCCGGTTCCACTATGCTGATGTCTTTTCCCGTCAGCTCGAACCCAACTCCGAGAGAGCCGTTGTTGTAGACGAGAAAATCCCCATCGAAATGCCAAAGTGGGAGAAAGTCTCCCAAGCTTGCTGTTACCGGGTTACTCAAGGTAAATCCTTTCGGTCATCTTTTCCTCATTTCGGCACCTGTCACCGGAGGCAAGTGCCCCCGGCAACAGGTAGTACCGAACGGAATGAACGAGATAGTTGTCAGGCTTTCCCTTCTTTCCGTAATAAATGACGGCCGCAAGAATTCCTGGGAGAACGAACACCATTAGGAATGAAAGCGACGTTCTTCCAAATACGAGATTCATCACCGCTGCAAAGATCAAGATGGCGAGCAAGTCGAACAGCTCAAATCCTAAAATTTTGAGCTTGGCATCAAGATTCCTGTGGACCGTCGAAGTTCGAACCTCCATTTCTTAACTCAGGATTCCTTTGATCCAGCCGATGATGTGCGGAGCCAGAAATCCCACGATGCTACCTATGATGATGACCATGATCTTTCCCTTGGCCGCCTCGTTTCCCGAGGCTGCGAGCACGCCGGCGTACACAAGGCCCAGAATGCTCATGAGGGGGAGCACGACGTTGATGAATTTATTCTGTAGGTTTTCCATCCTGGACTCGAAGCCACTACCGCCAAAGCCATCCGCGTATGAATACTCGGGAGCAAGGACAGCGCTGAATACCAAGATGAGGAGTCCAACCGCCCAAAGTTGACGGGTTTTCATGCGACTACTTGTTTCAATTGATTCTCATTTGCCTCTTCTTTAAAAACGAGAACGAGTTCCTTCTCGAAAGGAAAGGGCGCAATGCGAACCTCTCCGAGCGCGTTTCGATACCCTTCGCCTACGGGAACCCGTCTCAGGAATTTTCCTTCCTTGTTTTTGTGAACCACTTCCAGCCGGTAACGGATCGTGACGCTATCTCCGCCAAGACAACGCAAGTAGTATTGGTTGTCCGGGAAGAAATCGAGTTTGAAGCGGTAATCTCCGAATTCGTTATCGAAGAAGGCCACTCCGGCAGGTTTTCTCGTTCCTCTGTTCGAATCACACCACCAGAGATAAAATGTCTCTGTCTTTTCGTTTTCCATCATTTCTATTCCTAAGTTTTTTCTATTACTGGCATCCTTCCGTCTCTCGTCATTGCTCCGTTACCTGGGCACAGCCGCGCTATTCCCGTTAATCATTGCAGTCTCCAAAGCGAATTCCACCCAGAGTGATACAAGCAGAACGGAGTTTTCCGGATTCGCCAGTTTTTCCGGTGTCACCCTTCGAACCATTAGGTCCCTTGGGACCCGGGTGCGCTTCGCGGCACACGTAGTAGTAATCAAGAGACCTACTTCCGGGCGCGCCACCCAATCCCCCATCACCGCCTTCGCCTCCTGGTCCCCCCGTGCCGCCAAGCCCCGCCAGCGGATAGGTCTTTAGCTCAAGGGCTGATGGATCGGAGATTTCGATAAAAATCTTTGAGGAGTCTCCACCGTTACCGCCGTTTCCTCCGATCCCGCCCCTTTCACCTGGAAAGCCGATTCCGCCATCTCCCGTCTGGGTGATGCAGCGGTGTCTCACTTTCTCGGCCATAAACTGAAAGATGGAGAAAACCTCTCCTCTTTTCACCCCTTCTTCGAGTTCATGAAAGCGAGACCCGCAATTGCAAACCACATCCACCTTTTCACAAGTGGAAAGAGCATAGTGGCCCTCTGGTCCCCTTTTTCCGGGTAGCCCATTTTTCCCCACTAGTCCGGGTCCACCATGTTCTCCGCGCCCATAGACATAGAGCCGACCAATGGCTTTCTTCGCGTGAATCTCGATACGCCCACCCGGACGTCCATTTGCTTGAGGTGCAGCGGTTTGTCCTTCAGGAAAGGATTCGATGATCCCCTCATCTGAAAGAATCTCGGCAACGTTTAGGTTAAGCGGTTTGTCCTGTAGTTGGAGGCGTGCGCCTTTTCTAAGGAACAACCGATTGATGCCACTGGTGTTTGGGTTAATCGTTGCGCTCGTTAGCTCCAGATCGAATGGGATCGTAACCGTTGATTCAGCTCTCTTTACGTTCCCAATGTCTTCAACTGACCCAAATTCATAATGGTACGTCTTGCCGGCTACTACTCGGTTATCTTGAAAGGAGTTCCTCGCATGTTCTAGAGCTGTAACATAATCCTTTCCGGACTCCATCTCCTCGCGACGGATAAACCACCCACGAGGGCTAGAACCATTCGAGTTCCACTTCAATTCCACCAGATATTTATTGGGGCTGGGATCGGCAACAACAGTCGTACTGAACCCAATCGTTTTATCATCCTCTTCCGGCTCAGCGCAGCCGCTAAGAAAAAGGACAAAGGTTGAAATAAGAAATAGAAAGCCATGCTTAGATTTTCTGGTCAAAGATATCCCTCCTGTTTGAGCACCCACATGAGCAAAACGATCGCAAACACCATGAGGCAGAAGAAGTTGTGATCAAATGCGCTTCGCCAATCATCATGTCGCACCTCTACCGTAGCCCACGAACGTGTGGCCGCTCCTCACGCCAGCGGGCAACTTTTGCGTTGTACTCTGCGGGTGTTTCTTTGATGGAATTGGCGAAAGTGCGGAAGAAGGCGACAATTAGCGAGCCAGCCTTCCTCGCTAACCGCGAGATTAGACACGAGTGAATCTCTTGAGGGAACTTGATCCCTTCAAGATTGATTTCACCCGAAACATCCGCCTCATTTAGGGCGCTGTATTTTGCGTATTGGTAATCGGATGTCGTACTCATAGCGACACCGCCATATTTCGGGAATGAGTCCCGGCAGTCGTTATTTTTCTTGGAGACTTGCTAGGCTCGTCTTTCGTTAGTTCGTGGACCACTGGTTTTTTCTTGGTGTCGACTATGAGTTCATAGCCTGGTGCATATTTCCCGAGATTGATTTCACGAATTTCCTCTAGCTCTTCTTCGCTCAAGCCCATATGAGCTACTGCCCACTCTGGGATGATCGGATTTAGAGTTTCGGCGCTCTGGTATGCTTCGTCAGAGAACTCAGAGCTGTAATTGCATTGGCTGCAATAGTCGTGAGTCTTGAAGATCTCCAGAGCCTCTCCTCGACATCTTGGACATTTTGTTACGACTGTCATTATTCAGACCTCTCATTTTGTAAGTTAGGTTCCCTGGCCCCAAACCACTCGCGGCCAAAGTTTTTCGGTGTCCCGAAATTTTTAAAATCCATTTCTCTCCCCGTCCTCTCACCCTTTGTTAGTGCACGCGTTGTGCCGAGATCGTGAGAGGTGTCGTTCGAAGTGCATCTTGTTTGTAAAAGTTCTATTCATCTTTAATGCTTACATCCGATAAAAAGTCTTCGATCCAAAATTGCGATTTATCGACGAATAATTGCGAAAATAATTGCAACGGTCGCAAAAACGGTAACAACGGTTACGCTGCAACTCTTTTCTTTCGGCGGATGATCGCTTCGTCGTTTTCTGATTTTTGAATCCTGTTTTTTCTTAAGAACATTTTTCTCCTCCTCCCACTAATATGTTTTGCATCGGTTGTGCCATGGCACTTGAAGATCGAGGTGCTCGCTTGGATCTGGAGAGGGAAGGTGTTTCTTTTTAGTGGTTTGAATGGGGAAATATGTTTACCGACGATTAGGATGGGCTATCGACTAATCAATGCAAAAATAGTGGCGTGAGTGTTGGAAATAGTGGCGTTGGTAGCGGTGCAACCTTTTTGCGGGAAATAGGGCTTGATTTGCCTGTTTGTTATAACATACAATATGTTTTGTAGAGAGGCTCGATGTTCGAGATAAAATACTATCAGGCACCAAATGGGAGAGAGCCTTTCACGGAATGGCTTGAGGCCCTCCGCGATCGAAAGGGACGCGCGGTAATTAAGTCACGGCTCGATCGATTAAGACTTGGGGATCTAGGGCGCCACCGGCCCGTAGGAGAAGGCGTCACGGAGCTTAAAATCGATTTTGGACCGGGTTACAGGTGTTACCTCGGAAAAATCGCGGACACGGTGGTCCTTCTTCTTTGCGGAGGCGACAAGGGATCACAGGACCGAGACATCGAGCGCGCGAAACGCTATTTCAAGCAATATCGGAGTGAGCATGAAACGAAAGAATAAGAGTAAAGCTAAGGACTACCAAAAATATCTGATTGAGAGCCTCAAAGATCCTGCGGAGGCGGTGGAATACCTTAACGCAAGCCTGGAAGAGTCAGAACGCATGCCGGAGCTTTTTCTTGTAGCGCTTAGAAACGTGGCCGAGGCCCATGGCATTAGCCGGCTAGCCAAAAAGACTAAGCTC
>CAZUJQ010000117.1:0-6896 GCA_964620805.1 uncultured Planctomycetales bacterium
TTAGAGCGTATTTTCCAAAGAGGTATTGGCCGCAAAGAAGTTTTTGAAGTTCTTGAAAAAGGAGAAATTATTGAAGAGTATCCCGATGACAAACCGTGGCCATCGGCATTGTTCCTGGGTTGGGTTGGCGGTCAACAGATACATGTGGTCGCAGCCTATAGCAAGGAGCTTGGGAAAATCGCTATCATAACAGTTTATGAACCAAGTTTAGATTATTTCGAAAGTGATTTCCGTACAAGGAGAAGAAAAGATGCCTAAAAAAGATAGCTGTCCTTTGTGTGGAGGTAACAAAAAAACTGGAAAGACTATTTTTACAGTAGCTTTAGGTCAAGGCATTCTTGTGATTCGCGACGTGCCTGCTTTAGTTTGCGGCCAATGCGGGGAGGACTGGATTGAGGATAAGGTCGCTGCCCGTCTGGAGGAATTTGTTGACGAAGCACGGAAGAAGCATCTTCAGGTTGAAGTGGCTGCCTTCTCGTAATCCTGTAGGAGGTCAAGAGAATTATTGGTTATGTTGAAGACCGATAGAGCATTAAAAGAAGTTTGGGACTGGAAAGATGCTATTTATAAGGAAAGTAAAGATAAATCTGGGCATGGCATTGCAAAAACCATTCCCAAAGAAGTGGCGTTTTTAGGGAAAACCAGAGTTTTGCATAAGAAGAGAATTGTGCGCTCGTAACGAGAGGGTCGCTGGTTCGAGCCCTGGTAGGCCAAGGAAAAGGTTATGAATAATAAGCGCCATTTATTTATCCCTAAAATTTTACTTGTGCTTCTGTCGGGCTTGATTTTAGGCAATATTATGGTTATTACTTCATTCTGGCCCAGAATATTTTTAAAATTTGAGCAAGTTTATGAGACGATGGGGTTGGATAGGACAGGGTTGGAATAATTTTTTAATGGTCCTTATTTACGGATGATTTCAGCCGTTATTTTGTTGGGAAGTTTTTTCTACATCCTCAAATTTTTTATAACCGCATTTGTCATTGTTCTTTTAATTAGTTTAGCCTATTCAGGCTTTGTCTTCTCTATGCTTGCACCCATGTTGGATTTTTCAAAATAAAGAACTTTATTCTTAGCCGAGTTCCGACATTTTCTGGAGATCACGGACGCATAGCTCAGTCCCGACGTTTTCTGGAGATCTCGGGCGGTTAGCTCAGTTGGTTAGAGTGCTGCCCTCACATGGCAGAGGTCACAAGTTCGAGTCTTGTACCGCCCACCAAATTTTTGTTTGACAAAAATTTGGTGAGGCTCGCCATTCGATCTAACACTGGAATGGCGGCCAACCATCAAAAACTTCAGGCTCCGCTAAAATGTTTTCACTTTTAGCTTCGCCTGACTTAGCTAGCGGAACGAGGCAAAGCAGTAGGTGTTAGGCTAATTCCAATGACCTCAACGAATCGTAGGATAAAATACGGTGCCTGAAGTCTCCATCAGAGATCAACTTAAAAAACTGGTAGAATTGCAGGCGGTTGATTATGAAGTGTATAATTTGAGACGTGAATTAGCCGAAAAGCCAGTCCTCATTGCCCAATTGCAAGAGAAATTTGAAAGCAAAAAGACCGGCCTTAAGAAACTTGAGGAGAAATTCAAATCTGTTCAAGTAGAACGCAAGGCCAAAGAGCTGGAGCTTCAAGGCAAAGAAGCTGAAATCGCAAAGGCCAATACCCAGTTGTCGCAGCTTAAAACCAACAAAGAATACCAGGCCAAGCTGCTGGAGATTGAGCATTTGAAGGCCGATAAATCTGTTCTGGAGGAAAAAATTTTGATCCTGTTTGATGAAGGGGATTCCATTAATGCCTTGATTGAACAGGAAAGGCACTTGGTCACCCAGCAAGAGAAGGAGTTTTTAGCGCAAAAAAAACAGGTGGCGGATTCCATGAACCAGATTCAAGATCGGCTCAAGGTCCTGGAATCCCAGAGAAAACAAATCAGTGTGTACGTCAACCCAGCGTATTTAAGCCGGTATGAGAGGATATTAGAAAATAAAGTGGGCTTGGCATTGGTGGCGGTCAAAGGCCATGCCTGCGGCGGATGTTTCATGAACGTGCCCGAGCAAGCCATCAATGAGATCAAGATGCATGACCGCTTTGTGGTCTGTGAGATGTGTGCGCGGATCCTTTATCTTGAGGATGATCTTTGAACGTTTCTTTAAAAGATTCACTGGAGATTTATATTGATGGGGCCTCTCGAGGCAATCCCGGCGAATCCGCCATCGGGATTTTGATCCGCCGGGGCAAGCGGGTCATCAAAAAAATTTCCCAATCGATTGGTCATGCCACCAACAACAAAGCCGAGTACATGGCCCTGATTTATGCTTTACAGGAGGCTTTGATTCTTAAGGCCGATCGGGTTCGAGTTTATACAGATAGTGCGTTGCTTTATCATCAGATTCAAGGGAACTACAAGATCAAAAATCCTGTTCTGAAGAATCTATTTGTTCAGCTCCGACATTTGGCAGAAGGATTTGAGGGTCTGGAGATCAAGCATATCCCTCGAGAAGAAAACAAAGAAGCTGATCGTCTGGCGAGTCAGGCGATTTCAAAAGAGCAAGCCAAGATGGTTGCCCCCGCTGTCCCGACGTTACGTCGGGACAAAACGGCGGGGGAGGAAAGTCCGAGCTCCAGAGGATCCTGTATCCCGGTAATGCGGGACCCCCCACCGTCCGCCACACATTTTGGCGGACGAAACAGTGGGGGAGGATTTCCGCCACAAATCGTGGCGGATCCCGCCCTTCGCCATGATTCTTGGCGAAGGCGGGAAGAGCCACAGTGACGATGCCTTTGAGCTGTCAGCTTTCAGTCGGCAGTCTTCAGCTGAAGACTGATAGCTTAAAGGAGTGAAACGAGCAATCTCTACAGGGAGCAAGGCCAAATAGGGGAAGACCCCCACTGTTTCGTTTTGTTTCGATTTGTGAAGCGAAGCTGAACAAAACGAAACAAAACGGTGGGGGCGAAGTGGATCCGCTTCGTTATTTCTTCTTCGCTCAAATGCTCTTGCGTTTGAGCTTCGAAGAACATGCATTCCCGGGTAGGCTGCAAGAGTTTGGAGAGCAATCTCCAAAGTGAGAGGAATGACCATCACACAGAACTCGGCTTATTGGCTTGCTTTTTTGATTTTCTTTTCCAGTTTGAGTTTTGGATAGATTCATAGAATAATATCAACGAAGGTTGTTTTCTTGAAGGAGGTTGTACGATGTCCGGACATTCGAAGTGGGCCAGTATCAAGCATAAGAAGGCCGCCACCGACGCCAAAAGGGGGGCTGCCTTTACTAAAATCATTCGGGAAATCACCGCGGCCGCAAGAGCCGGTGGCGGAAATCCGGATACCAATCCCCGGCTACGCACCGCGATCCAGCGGGCCAAAGTGATCAACATGCCATCGGCCAACGTCGAAAACGCCATCAAAAAAGGAACCGGGGAATTGCCGGGTGTATCCTACGAAACAACGGTCTTTGATGCGTATGGCCCTGCCGGAGTGGCTATTTTGATCGACTGCCTCACGGACAACAAAAATCGTACCACAGCCGAGATCCGCAATATCCTCACCCAAAAAAATGGGAGTATGGCTGGCGCCGGGTCAACGGCCTGGATGTTCGCGAAGAAAGGGTACATCACGGTCGAAAAGAATAAAGTCAGTGAGGAGGAGTTGATGACGATTGCCCTTGAGGCGGGGGCAGATGATTTCAGATTGGAAGGGCAGTACTATGAGATCACCTGTGAACCCTCCAGCTTGGAGGCCGTCAAAGCCGCTCTTCAAAAGAAGAACATTCCCATGCAAACCGCAGAAGTCACCATGACTCCGAACTCCACAGTTAAAGTCCATGGTCAGGAGGCCAAGCAGGTTTTGGCTTTAATGGAGACCCTCGAAGACCACGAGGATGTGCAGGCCGTGTATGCCAATTTCGATATTCCCGACGAAGAGATGGAAAGCCTTGCCAAGTCTTAAACCATGAGAATCCTAGGGATTGATCCCGGGCTTAAAGCCACGGGCTATGGCCTCATTGATTTGTCTTCCAGTCAAACCACCTTGCTCGAGGCCGGTTGTATCGAGCCTAATCCCAAAGATCTCCTGGGCAATCGCATTGAGCGGGTTTATAGGAATCTAGACATCATTCTTCAGAATTACCAGCCCGAGGTGATGGTCCTAGAGAAACTCTACGCCCATTACAAACATCCCACGACCGCCTGCCTTTTGGGACATATCCGCGGTGTGATTTGTCTTTTGAGCGCCCAGCGTCAAATCGAACTTAAGGAATACGCCGCCAAAAGGATCAGAAAAGCCTTGACCGGCAATGGAAACGCCCCTAAACTTCAGACCTGCCGGATGGTGGCGCATCTTTTAAGGATTGATCCCTTAAAGCTCAATTTGGATGCCAGCGACGCCCTGGCGTTGGCCTTGGGGTATATGTATATCTTGAGAAGTCAGAGCGGCTTTGAAGATCTCAAGGGAAAATCCGGGAATCCATGATTGTCCAACTCAAAGGCAAGCTCGTTGAAAAAAAAGAAGGAATGGTTGTCATTGAGGTCAATGGCTTGTATTATGAAGTCATGATTCCCTTGTCGGTTCAAGAACGCTTGGATCAAGTCATGGATTCACAGGCGAATATCCGGCTGGTCATTTATCATTATTTTCAGATTGAGCCCTCGCGGGGATTTCCGGTCCTGGTGGGCTTTATCAATGAAATCGAACGAGAGTTTTTTCAACAATTTATCAAGGTGTCGGGAATCGGCCCGCGGGCCGCGGTCAGGGCGCTCAAGTGCCCCATCTCGGAGATCACCCGGGCCATTGATGAAAACGATTTGGATTTTTTAAAGAGCCTGCCGGGGATTGGGATCCAGAGAGCCAAGGAGATCATCGCCAAGCTGCAGGGAAAGCTGGGCAAATTCGGCTTGATTCAGGATCAGGAAATCCCGCAACCCCCAGCTAAAGCCGCCCTCGACTGGCAAGAGGACGCCCTGGCTGTTCTCCTGCAGCTGCAGTACAAAAGACAAGAGGCTCTAGAGATGATCCGAAAAGCGCTGGAGCGCTCGGCGGATATCAAGACAACTGAAGATTTATTAAACGAGATTTATAAACAAAGGGTGAAACGATGAGGGAGGGCGCAAATTTAATCTCCATGAAGGGGGCCATTGAAGCGATCCTCTTTGTCAGTGAAAAGCCGGTCAGCTTAGAGCAAATCAAAGAGACCTTAGCCGAAGAACTTAAAATAAAACCGGAGCTTATGGGAAACGGATGGCAAAGTTTCAATACAGAGGACTTAAAGCAGGCCCTTGATCTTTTGAAAAGAGAACACGATGAGAGGCAAAGCGCCATGACGATTGTGGAAATTGCCAGTGGTTATCAGCTTTTGACCCATCCGCGGTACGCCTCGGTTTTAAGAACCTTCTATAAAACCCGGCAAAAGGAGAGATTGTCTAAACCGGCTTTAGAGACCTTGGCGATCATTGCCTATAAACAGCCCACGACCCGTATGGATATCGAGTTGATCAGGGGCGTTAATTCCGATGGGGTGGTGACTCATCTTCTAGAGAAAGGACTCATCAAAATCACGGGCCGCCGGGAGGTTGTGGGTCGGCCTTTTTTGTATGGAACAACCGAGGCGTTTTTGGAATATTTCGGTTTAAAATCTTTAGACGATCTTCCCAAATTAGAAGAATTCTCGAGATCGCAAATGCCGGCTTCCGGTGAATCCCAGGAAGATCTGAAGACCGCGCAAGCCACAGCCGCCAAGCCTTCCCCAGAGCGGGTGTCCGAAACCATCAAAGAAGAAATCTCCCAGTTCTTGCAGGAGGCCCGGGCCTTAAGGAGCCCTATGGAAGAAGAGGCCCCCCCACACCCGAAGAGATCACAGAAAGGATGACCTTGTCAGTTTCAGCTCAAAGCACCGTTGAGACCCCGAGACCGCAATCCTTATCCCTACACAAAGAGGAAAGACCATCCGATGAGAATTCCGATGAGAATAGAGAAACTGCGCAAAAGGATTGACACGATCGATCGCCGCATCGTGGGCTTGTTGAATCAAAGGGCCGAGCTGGGCCTCTTGATTGGCCGGGAGAAGTTGCGTCATCAAAAAGGCATCTATGCCCCGGCGCGGGAGAAAGAGGTCTTAGGAAGGATTAAAGCCCTCAATCAGGGTCCTTTGTCCGGGGCAGCCTTCGAGGCGATCTACCGGGAAATCATGTCATCTTCCTTGTCGTTGGAGAAGCCTTTGAAGATCGCCTATCTGGGGCCGGCCGCCTCCTTTACCCACCTGGCGGCGCTGAAGAAATTCGGCTCGCAAGTCGAGCATATCTCCTGCGATAATATCGCCCAGGTCTTTGAAAAGGTCGAATACACCGACTGCGATTACGGCGTTGTCCCCATCGAGAATTCGATTGAAGGCGCCGTCACCCACACCTTTGATATCCTGGTGGATTCAGATCTGAAGATATGTTCTCAGATTCTTCTTGAGATCTCCCATCATCTTTTATCGAAAACAACCCTTGAGAAGATTAAGACGATTTACTCTAATCCCCAAGTTTTTGGCCAGTGCCGGCATTGGTTAAAAGAAAATTTTCCCCAAGCGGAGCTCGTTGAGGTGACCTCCACGACACGCGCGGCCCAGATGGCGGCGCGTCAAGCTCATTGCGCGGCGATCGGTTCGAGTGTCGCGGCCAAGGTTTATCATCTGAAGGTGATCAAAAAAGACATCGAAGACACAGCGCATAACATCACCCGATTCCTGGTCCTTGCCACAGAAGATGTGCCGCCAACAGGCAAAGACCGAACATCGATTTTGTTTTCCATTAAAGATAAAGTGGGGGCCCTCCATGCCATGCTGGGGCCTTTCCGTAGGCATAGAATCAATCTGACCAAGATCGAATCCCGGCCTTCCAAGAAAAAGGCCTGGGATTATT
>CAZUJQ010000118.1:0-6862 GCA_964620805.1 uncultured Planctomycetales bacterium
GCGTGCAGTTGTCCTGATTGTCCGCCGGTCTGTGGGGACGGGTGTTGCACGGGAGCAGAGACTTCGTGTTGTTCTGATTGTCCGTCGGTCTTGGGAGACGGCTGTTGCTCTCCTGGGGAGAACGCGTGTAACGAAGCTGCGTGTCCGCCAGTATGTGGGGATCTCTGCTGCACGGGGAGTGAGGACTGCAGTTGCTCAACGGACTGTCCCAGTGCCTGCGGTGCTCCCCCTTCGTGGCCCTGTATCATTGTCGGCCCAGGAGGATGTAATTTGGGGGATACTCGAAGTGTTGACTGCGCTGCTGGTTGCTCTGGGCCGGGGGGTATAGTTATGATTTGTAATGGGACCGAGTGGGACTGGGTCAACAAGCCTGGTCCACCCATAACCTGCACTCCGCCGGTTTGTACTGGGGCATGTGGTGAGTTTTGTCCGCCGGGGGATACTGATTGCTGGGGGACATGTCCTCTTGGTTTTGATTGCATTGGATGCGTATGCGTACAGCAGTAGTGAAATGGGGTCACACCTGATTTTTCTTTCACGACCAGAAATTTAAATTTGGGTTGTGGTAAGCTTAAAGCAAGAATAATGAGGAGGTGAAGAAATGAAGTATCCTGTTGTTGTGCATAAAAGTGAATACGGTTACGATGTTCATTGTCCCCTTTTGCCTGGTTGTCACAGTCAGGGTGATACCTTGGAAGAGGCCCTGGAGAATATTAAAGATGCCATCATCACTTATTTGACGATGATTTCAGAGGAATCCTATGGTTCTCTTTATGAAGTCGAGGTCACCGCCTAATGTTATTTACGGATCTTTCTTCGGAGCGTGTTGTGAAAGCTCTATTCAAAGCTGGATTTAAAATCATTAGACAAGGTAAACATATTGGTATGTCAATCCTTATACCCTGAAAGCAATAATTAAAGATGCCGGACTCACGGAAGAAAAATTTGGAGAACTCAAATAATATAGACTTAAAAAGTAGGCGCTGTCCCTGATAAAGAAGATCTTATATGACTGAGCTCCCAGAGAAGATCGAATCGTTAAAAGGTTATTTTTCCCAGAACCCGGAGATTGTCATAGCCTTTGTCTTTGGGTCGCGAATAGAGGACCGGCTCCATCAAGGTTCAGATTGGGACATTGCGGTCTATTTCGCACCCCACGGGTTAAAAATAGAGTGGGAAGACGAGGGCCGTGAGTACCCCGAAGAAGAGCGCGTCTTAGGCGATTGCATTGACATCCTTGAGACAGACAATGTGGATCTGATTGTCCTTAACCGGGCCTCGGCCCGTATGGCCGAGACCGCGATCCAGGGGATGCCGCTGGTCATCAAAGATCAAAGGCTCTTTCTGGAGTTTATGCTTATTGTCACAAAAGAGGCGGAGGATTACCGGAGGACCTCCCGGGAGTATGCCGAGATCTACTGGCGTTCAAAATCTCTGGGCGAAAAAGACAAGGAGGCGTTGGAGCGAAGGCTGGTCTTCATTGACACTGAGCTGAGCGCCCTTCCGGAATACACGGGCCTGACGTGGGACGAATATCAGAAAAACCATCGCAAGCGTCGGGAAGTCGAGCGTTTCATAGAGAACCTCCTGAATGCGGCCATTGATGTGGCGAAAATTATCTTGGCCAGCGAGAAAAGGACCGTGCCCTCAACCTACAGAGAGATGCTCCATCTGATCGGGACAGTCTCTCCTTTTTCCCAGGATACGGCCGATCGGCTCTCGGGTTGGGTAGGATTGCGCAACATCCTTGCGCATGAATACTTAGACCTTCGCTGGAAACCGGTCCATGATTTTCTCGAGCATTGCGAATCGCATTTTCGAGCATTTCTTCAGGCGGCAAAAGAGTTCTTGGCTCACACACCACCGCAGGAAGGGCCTTGAGTCGGCGAAATAGGGCGGTTTGTTTAGAGAGTTGGCACTAACGGGGCATGCGCTGGAAGGCAAGCTGACGTTGAAGGCCGTAGCGATAGATCAAGAAATGCTGATCGAAGGCAAAGACCTGGGTGATTCCTAGGCGCTCCATGAGAGCGAAGCTGGTGCAATCGACCAGGCTGAAGGACTGATCGTTCCACGCTTGGGTGATATGCCAGGCAGCTTCAAGATCAACGGGATCCAGACAAAGGACTGCGGTGCCAAGCTGTCGCAGGGTTTCCCAGAATCGTATGGCGGAGGAACGGCCCAGTCGCAGATTGAGCAGGGTGAAGGTCTCTGCTAGGATCAGATCGGTTGCCACCCAGCGGGCTTTCCCACGTTGGCTTTGGTAGAATTTCTTGGCCTCTGGGTGGTGGGCGTCATCGGCCGCTGCCAACGCATACCAGGCGCTGGTATCAACGAGAATGGTTGTGATCGTGTTCATCAGTGGCTTCTGCGAGGTAGCGGTCATGTTGCTCTGAAACATCCCGATCGCCACCATGTCCAAGCCCAACGATGGACATGTAGAGTTCCTCAGGGGGGGTGAGAGGGACCTGGGTATGCTTCTTTGAGAAATAATCATTCACAATCTCGCGCAACAATGCAGCGAGAGAAAGTTCTTTGCGGTGGGCTTCCTTAAGGAGTGCCCGGTGCTGATGGGATTCAAGATAGATTTGGGTTTTGGTCATGGTTATTACCTCCAGTGCCAGTATAATGGCGCTATCATGATTAGTCAATATGAAAAAGTCATCATCCAGAAAAAAATCAGGGACAGCGCCTACTTTTCGGTCTCTTGATCTTCCGAAATCTTGTCTTGACAAATAGAAAGATTGCCCTATACTTTATACGGAATACGGCATACGTATAAAGAAGGTTATCATGGTTCAGCTCAATAAAAGATTAGAGATCCGGTTAGATCAAACAACGTTTAATTTGCTTCAGGAAAGATCCCAAAAGGCTCACAAATCGATCGGAGAATTAATTCGGTTAGCCGTTAAACAGATGTATATCCAGAAGGATAAAAAAGAACGACTTTTAGCCTCGGAGAATCTTTGCCATCTCAACGCCCCGGTAACCGACTGGCCGCAAATGGAAAAAGAGATTGAACAAGGTTATGGATAAAATTTTTATTGACGTGAATATCCCGATCTATGCGGCCGGTAACGACCATCCCTTAAAGTCGCCCTGTCAAAAGATCATTCAATCCATTGCAGAAGAAAAAATTGAGGCCTTCACGGACGCAGAGATCTTTCAGGAGATTTTTTATCGGTTTGCCTCGATCAAACAGCCGAGTGTGGGGTTAAAAATATTTGACCATTTTTTTAAGTTGATGAAAGGACACATCCTTCCCTTGCGGGAAGAGGAGATTTCAGTGACCGGAAAACTCATCAAAGACTATCCAGCGATAAAACCTCGGGATCTCCTGCACGTTTCAGTTATGCTTTCCAACAATATACAATTGATTTATACAGCAGACAGAGATTTCGATCAAATTAAAGAAATCAATCGGATTGATCCCCTGATGGTAAGGGAGACTTCGTGAAGTTCCGAAGTTCCGGGGACACGTGTCTCCACACCATCATGACAAGTCAATGTGAGTGTGCCAAGATAAGCTGGCGTAGACAAGTTGGCGAATAAGGGGGGAATAATCCAAGCTGACCAAAGAAGATCTTATATGACTGAGCTCCCAGAGAAGATCGAATCGTTAAAAGGTTATTTTTCCCAGAACCCGGAGATTGTCATAGCCTTTGTCTTTGGGTCGCGAATAGAGGACCGGCTCCATCAAGGTTCAGATTGGGACATTGCGGTCTATTTCGCACCCCACGGGTTAAAAATAGAGTGGGAAGACGAGGGCCGTGAGTACCCCGAAGAAGAGCGCGTCTTAGGCGATTGCATTGACATCCTTGAGACAGACAATGTGGATCTGATTGTCCTTAACCGGGCCTCGGCCCGTATGGCCGAGACCGCGATCCAGGGGATGCCGCTGGTCATCAAAGATCAAAGGCTCTTTCTGGAGTTTATGCTTATTGTCACAAAAGAGGCGGAGGATTACCGGAGGACCTCCCGGGAGTATGCCGAGATCTACTGGCGTTCAAAATCTCTGGGCGAAAAAGACAAGGAGGCGTTGGAGCGAAGGCTGGTCTTCATTGACACTGAGCTGAGCGCCCTTCCGGAATACACGGGCCTGACGTGGGACGAATATCAGAAAAACCATCGCAAGCGTCGGGAAGTCGAGCGTTTCATAGAGAACCTCCTGAATGCGGCCATTGATGTGGCGAAAATTATCTTGGCCAGCGAGAAAAGGACCGTGCCCTCAACCTACAGAGAGATGCTCCATCTGATCGGGACAGTCTCTCCTTTTTCCCAGGATACGGCCGATCGGCTCTCGGGTTGGGTAGGATTGCGCAACATCCTTGCGCATGAATACTTAGACCTTCGCTGGAAACCGGTCCATGATTTTCTCGAGCATTGCGAATCGCATTTTCGAGCATTTCTTCAGGCGGCAAAAGAGTTCTTGAAACACTCGTCGCCTTAAGGAAAGAGCCTTAAGCTAATGAGATTTCATGAAAAATTCATCATCCAGCTTGCAGAATAATAATCCAATCCGGCCTAAGGGATTTTTTTCTCGACACAAGGCCACCGCGACCCTGGAATACGTCATGCTCATCCTGATCGTGCTGGGGAGCTTTATCGTTTTCCAGAAATACATCATGCGCGGCATGGGCGGCAAATGGCAGAGCGTCGGGGAAAGCTACGGCTTCCGCCGGCAGTACGATCCCAAGCGGACCGTCGAGTGCATGTTCGACTCGAAATATTTCAAGCCGGGATTCTGGTTTGATAAAAACTGCGCCGGCGCTTTTAATTGCTGCACCCGGAATGACGATCCCGACTGTATCACCTGTGTCAAGGCCGCTATTGCCTCCTGCCAGGAGCCCTGCAGGGATGAAGGCATTTGTGTCCCAACGGAGTGTATCCCCCTTGGGATCCTTGTTTGTGATGAATTGAATCCCGGGGTAGACAATTGTGGGAACGGCTGTACGATCCTCGGCCCGCCGTGCTGTCCGAATACGGTCTGTGATGCCTTTGAGAACTGTTCCAGTTGCCCCGATGATTGTCCGTGTGCTGGCGGAGAGATTTGTGTGGGAGGGGTTTGTCAAGCGCCACCACCACCGCCTCCGCCACCGCCACCGCCTCCGCCGCCACCGGTTTGTACACCGAGTTGTCCTGCGTGCAGTTACGCGGATGAGTGTGTTGAGACGGCCCCGGATGTGATGTGTGTCTTGGCGGATTGTTCGACCGCTCCCCAGGCCTGTACGAGAGACACCGATGGACTGCCTTGCAGCGGTGGCAGCGGGCAATGTGTGGGTGGGGTGTGTTGCCCCCCCGAAAGCGATGCGCAGTTTTGTGCGCGGCTGGGGCAAAGCTGTGGGTCTGTCACGGATGTGGATAACTGTGGAAATACCAGAACAGCCGATTGCGGGGTCATGCCCATCAGCATATCAGGGGACTGCGTGACCGTGAGCTGTCCCGCCGATTGTCCGTACGCCGTTGGCTGCAATATTGACATGGGTGGTAGTGATCCCAAAGGTTGCATTGCGAACGATCCAAGTCAGAGTTGGGTCTATTTCCAGGAGGGCGATAATTGCGCCTTAGGTGGGGTGACCGGCACAATAAGCTGCTCGAATAGTCCCGGGGGCGGGTTGAATGCCGGGAACTGTCCTATGAACAAACCTAAGCCGTTCTACGTCAACTCTCCCCTCGACTGCCCAGCCATAAATTGTCCGAAGATTTCTCAGGATATTATTTGTAGTTCTGGTCGTGCGACAATAGAGCTTTACCCCATAACATTCCGAGGGCTCATCGCCACAGGGACTTGTGGCGCACAATGCAATAGCGATGGTTCGTTTTGTTTTGCCTCTAGTGGGGGGACGACGAGGCAGTGCAATTTCAACGGCACGTGGGGAGCGGTCTTGAGCGACACCTGCGATTATAGCGGGTGCTTTTAAAAAGCAGCCGCACTATGATCTTGTTTATGTCTCTCCGGAGGTTTTGCGGTAGACTTTTACTATGGCTAAATTTTTGAAACTGCTTGACAATATTCTGCGTGGCAGTTCAGATGCCAATTTCCATTTTCACAGATGTGTCAATTGCTAAAAAGGTTGGGATTTGAAGAACGGATCCGAGGAAGCCACCATATTTTTACCAAGACAGAAGTTGAAGAAATTCTCAATTTACAGGCCAAAGGTTTAAAGGCCAAGTCGTATCAAGTCAAACAAGTGCGTAACATTATTATCAAATATAAATTAGGAGGGCTCGATGATTAGATATGAAGTCATTATTTACTGGAGTCATGAAGATCAGGCCTTTATTGTAGAGGTGCCGGAGCTTCCTGGTTGTATGGCAGATGGGCGTACCTATCAAGAGGCGCTGGCCAATGTGGAGGTTATTTCTCAAGAATGGATTGAGACAGCTAAAGAGGTGGGGCGCCTAATTCCTCAACCCCAAGGGCGTTTAGTGTTTGCTTAACTCGCTGAATTGGGAAGTGTTCCATTAAAATAAGATAAATTCTATGCGCCTATCCCCCAGCCCAGTCGACCATCGAGCTCAGCATGGTCCTCATCTTGGTCATGATCGGGATCATTGTGGTGGGGCCGTATCTCATCCGCTCGATCAACGCCCATTTGAAAATGTGGGAAGACGCGGCCGAGGACGCCTTTACCGATCCTTTAAAGGATCGCGATCCCGATGACCTGCCCAAGCCGGAGTGCAGCTGCCCCATCAAGCCCATCGGCTGCGGGCTGGAGGGCTGCAAGAAGACCGAAATGACGTGGGACAAGGTGTGCGTGCCGCTGGACTGCGAGCCGCCGGAGCCCCCCAGCTGTGTCGTGGAGAATGGCTGCTGTGAAGAAGAGCCGGGGCCCTGCGGGGTGGGGTGTCCTCCTCCGGGGGA
>CAZUJQ010000119.1:0-6833 GCA_964620805.1 uncultured Planctomycetales bacterium
TCTTTTCCTCTTCGCCTTTAATGCCTTTGGTTTTGTCAAAGACCTGAGTAGTTACCCTAAAACAAAAATACCACTCAATAATTTACTTGAGTTTGGCAAATTTTCGAATTTGTCGTCGGAAAAGTCTCTCGGATCGCAAAAACAGGTTTTCGATACCACAAAATTGCTTTCTCGACGAGAACTACCTGAAAATACGGCCCAAAGGCCCGAAAAAGTGCCAAACTCAAGTAATTTACGGATCATTTTCTCCTCCTTGAATTAAAAAGAGATTCACCGCCCGCAGCACTTTTTGTATTTCTTCCCGCTGCCGCAGGGGCAGGGATCGTTGCGGCCAACCTTGGGGCCTTCTTTGTGGTAGGGTTGAGGAGGCCTTGGGGACTCACGCGGGGGCTGGGGGAGCACAGAACCCAGCGCAGGATTCTCTCCTTCTTCCGAGAACCCGGCGGCTGCCGCCGCCGCGGCGGCCACCGACGATAAACCGGAAAAGTCTTCATGCACGAGCTTCTGCGGCAGGGAACTGAAGACCCCTTTGGGTTTCTCCGAGGGACCAACGGGCTGGACCCTGAAAATGGTCTCGGCCACATCCTGATGGATGGAATCATACATGGCCTGAAACATGTCAAAGGCCTCTTGTTTGTATTCCATCAGAGGATCGCGGTGGGCATAGGCCCTCAAACCGATCCCTTCTTTGAGCTGGTCCATGGCGTAGAGGTGATCTTTCCATTTGACATCCATGGTATGCAGGAAAAGAATCCTCTCCAGGGCCCTCAAATCTTCGGGGGTCATCTCTTTTTCTTTGGCTTCGTAGAGCTTTTGGAGCTCTTCGAAAATCAAATCTGCCATCTCGTCTTCCGGCAGGTCGGCGGCGAATTCCGCTTTTCTCCCGCCCAGATCCAGACCAAACTTCGTCTTAAAATAAAGGATCAACCCTTCGGGATTCCACTCCATGTCTTTTTCCCGCCCCGCCAGGTGATGCTGGACCATGCCTCGTGTTGTCTGTTCCACCGCCTGCCGGATACGATCTTTGACATCATGGGATTCCAGAACAGACCGCCTCAAGCTGTAAACGGCCTCCCGCTGTTTGTTCATCACATTGTCGTATTCCAGGAGTTGTTTGCGGATCTCAAAGTTGTGGGTCTCCACCCTTTTTTGCGCGATTTCGATTGCCCCGCTGACCCAGGGATGTTCAATGACCTCGCCTTCCTGCATGCCCAGCTTATCCATAATCTTCATCACCCTCTCCGAGGCGAAAAGCCGCATCAGATCGTCCTCGAGCGAAACATAAAAGCGGGATGAGCCGGGATCGCCCTGGCGCCCGGATCGCCCGCGCAGCTGATTGTCAATGCGCCGGGATTCGTGGCGTTCGGTGCCCAGGACATGCAACCCGCCTAACTCCACGACCTTTTCGTGCTCCTGGCTGACCTGCTCTCGAAACTGTTTAAAAAATTTCTGTAACAGCTCCTGCGGATTAGTCTCCACCGAGGCCAGGGAGCTTTGTTCTTTTGTTTTTTGGGAAACGAGACTTTTGGCCAGATACTCGGCGTTCCCTCCCAGCACGATATCGGTTCCCCGGCCCGCCATGTTGGTGGCGATGGTCACCGCCTTGTGGCGTCCGGCCTGGGCGATGATATGCGCTTCCTGGTCGTGGTACTTGGCGTTCAAGACCTGATGGGGAATGCCCTTGGCTTTCAGCATCTGGGATAACAACTCGGATTTTTCAATGGAGATCGTCCCCACCAAGACCGGCTGCCCTTTTTTATGGAGCTCTTCGATCTCCTCCACCACGGCCTGGAATTTTTCTCTGGCGGTTTTGTAGATGCAGTCCGGATGGTTGGTCCGCTTAAGAATCCGGTTGGTGGGCAGGACCACGCAATCCAGCTTGTAGATCTCTTTAAACTCGTTGGCCTCGGTGTAGGCGGTGCCAGTCATGCCACTGAGCTTTTCATACATCCTAAAATAATTCTGAAAGGTGATGGTGGCGAGGGTCTGGTTCTCCCGCTCGATCTTAATTCCTTCCTTGGCCTCGACGGCCTGGTGCAGCCCCTCTGACCACCGGCGGCCCGGCATCATCCGGCCAGTGAATTCATCCACGATGATAACCTTGCCATCCCGGACAACATAATCGACATCCCGCTGGAAAAATTCCTTGGCCTTTAAAGCCTGCAGGATATGGTGACGGAACTCCAGGGTCTCCATGTCATGCAGGTTCTCCACGCCAAAAAGCTGGGCGGATTTCTTTTCCCCTTCTTCGGTCAGGGCAATGGAGCGGGCCTTCTCATCCGCGACATAGTCAAATCCCTGGGAGAGATCTTCGTTCTTGTATTTGGCTTCGATCTCATCGCGTTCGGTAATGCGCCGACCTTTGAGTCCCCGGACGATCGTGTTGGCCTTGTAATACTTATCCGTAGATTCCTCCGCCGGGCCCGAGATAATAAGGGGGGTTCGCGCCTCGTCAATCAAGATGCTGTCGACCTCATCCACGATGGCAAAGGCGTGCCCGGTGCCGGCGCGGGTGTGAGCGTGCTGCACCATCTCTTCTTTGAAGCTCACCATGTTATCCCTCAGGTAATCAAAGCCGAATTCGTTGTTGGTTCCGTACGTGATATCACAGGCGTAGGCCTTCTGGCGCTCGAAGGGGTCCATATCGTGCTGGATGACGCCCACCGTCAATCCCAAAAATTCATAGAGCGGGCCCATCCACTCCCGGTCGCGGCGGGCGAGATAATCGTTGACGGTGACCACATGCACCCCTTCTTCAGTCAAGGCATTGAGATACGCGGGGAGCGTGGCCACAAGCGTCTTCCCTTCGCCGGTCGCCATCTCCGCAATTTTCCCTTGATGAAGGATCATGCCTCCCACGAGCTGAATATCAAAATGCCTCATGGACAAAACCCGGCGCCCTGCCTCGCGCACCAGAGCAAAGGCCTCGGGAAGAATGGAATCCAGGGCCTGGTCTTTGGCTTTCTTAAACTGCTCGCGCTCCCGGGTCACTTGGATCGTCACCTGTTGGTAGGTTTCCGGGTCTTCGGCGGTCTCCAGAAGATCCTCGATCTTTTTTAGCTCCTCTTGAGGAGATTGAAGAAGCTCTTGGATTCTGGATTTAAACTGGCTGGTTTTGAGGCGGAGTTCTTCGTCGGAGGAGCCCTGCAGCTGGGGCTCCCAGGCATTGATCCGCGAGACCACCGCAGACATCTTTTTGATGATCCCCAGGGAAGGCAGAGGCAAATCCCTGGGGATCTGAATATCGACCTTGGGATTCAACCGATCGATGAACGCTTGCGCGCCTTGGATAATGGGTTTGTGAATGAGAAAGTGGAACATTTGCTAATACACAATCCACAAATCACAAATTACAAACAAATAACAATACCCCATGACCAAAATTCCAAACCATGCCAAATGGCTAGAATCATTTTGGTCATTGTCAATTGGGGATTGTTTGTAATTTGTGGATTGGAATTTGGAATTTTATTATTCTCTTATATTTTGAACAGGCTTCCTCCGCAAAAATGCCTCGATAAATGGATCGATCTCTCCGTCCATGACCCTCTGGACCTGTGCGGTCTCCTCCTCGGTGCGGTGGTCTTTCACCATCGAATAAGGATGCATGACATAGGAGCGGATCTGGCTTCCCCATTCGATCTTTTGTTTCTGGCCGTATTCCTGGGCCATGCGTTCTTCCTGCTCTTTGCGCTTAAGCTCATAGAGTTTGGCCCGTAGGATCTTCATCGCGGTCTGGCGGTTCTGCAGCTGCGAGCGTTCATTCTGGCATTGCACCACAAGGCCCGTGGGAAGGTGCGTGATCCGGACCGCGGAATCCGTGGTGTTGACGCCCTGGCCGCCCGGCCCCGAGGAGCGGTACACATCGATCCGCAGATCCTCGGGATTGATCTCCACTTGAATATCGTCTTCGATCTCCGGGATCACATCCACGGAGGCAAAAGAGGTGTGCCGGCGCTTGTTGGCATCGAAAGGCGAGATCCTGACGAGGCGATGCACGCCTTTCTCGCTTTTAAGAAATCCATAGGCCATCATACCCTCAATAGAAACGCAGGCATTTTTGATCCCGGCCTCTTCCCCGGCGAGCACATCAAGAACTTTCAGCTTAAAGCCCCTGCCATCCGCCCAGCGGGTGTACATCCTCAAAAGCATTTGGGCCCAATCGCAGGATTCGGTTCCGCCCGCGCCGGCATTGATGCTTAAAATGGCGTTATTTTGATCAAAGGGGCCGCCTAAGATCGCCTGGATCTCGATTGTGTGAACATCTTTTTCCAGGGTCTTTAAGTCGTTTTCAATGTGCTGGAGAAACTCCCGATCTCCGCTGGAGATCTCGTTCAACTCCTTTAAATCTTGAAGTTTCTTGCAGCTGGCTTCAAAGGGATCGATAACGGATTTTAAGGCCTTCAATTCCCGGACCAGCTTATTGGAATGGAGAGAATCATCCCAGAAATTCGGCTCCGTCATCTTCGCTTGGATCGTATGGATAGATTCGAGTTTCCGGGGGATGTCAAAGAAACCCCCGAAGGTGTTGGAGGGTGGATTCTAAGGTTTGGAGTTTCTTTTCAATGACGTCGTTCATATCGATCTTTCTTTTTTAGGGGTCACACCTATTTTTTCTTAGCTTTTTTTCACTTTCTTTAAAAATAGGTGTGACCCCAATGCTAACTGTGATGGTATCTTTTAATGCCCTTTAACTCCAGGGTAAATTCATCCCGGCTGTCAGCCAATTTCAGGGCGTCTTCTTCACAAACGAGATTGGCCTTGACCAGACCCACCAGGGACTGCTTAAAGGACTTCATCCCGAAGAGCGCCCCTTCATCGATAAAAGACTGGATCTCTTTGGTCGTGCCTTCTCTAATAAGACGGGCGATCGTGGGGGTCACCACCATGGTTTCATAGGCAGGGATCCGCCCGGTTCCGTCCTTCTTGGCGACAAGCCTTAACGAGATGATCCCTTTTAAGATCAAAGACAATTGCAACCGAACCTCTTCGTGAAGATACGGAGGGAAAAAATTGATCATGCGATGAATGCTCTGAATCGCATTGACGGTATGGAACGTCGTCAAAACCAGGGTCCCTAATTCCGCGGCAGAGACGAGCGCCCGCATGGTGGCCTCATCGCGGGTGGTTCCGATAAAGATGATATCCGGACTTTGTTGGGTCACATGACGAAGGGCAATCGGATACGAATGGACATCGATGCCTAGCTCCCTTTGATTGATAATGCTCTTTTTATCCTGGTATAAGAATTCAATGGGATCCTCAATGGTGATGATGTGTTTTTCGCTGGTGAGATTAATGTGCTCTATCATGCTCGCGATGGTGGTGGATTTTCCGCTTCCCGCGGGCCCGCAAATTAAAATCAGGCCGCGGGTTTCCTCAGAGAGTTTTTGGCAAATCTCCACAGGCAAATTGAGCTCTTGGAAAGATTTGATTCTGGTGTAGACGTGCCGGGCGACAATCGTGGGGGTGCCGCGCTGCTGAAAGATATTGATCCGAAACCGCCCCACCCCCGCTTCTTGATGGATGAAATCGATGTCGAGATTCTGGGCAAAGAGCCTTTTTCGCTCTTCGCTGCTCAAAAGAAAATTCGTTATGCTGATCATCTCCTCCCGGGACACCATCTGGGGATCCATCACCTGCACTTTCCCGTTGATCCGGGCGCGGGGAAAGGCATTGGTCCTCAAAAACAGATCCGAGGCCTCTCTGGCCACCATCTGCATTAAAAGTTGACTGATCCGCATGGAACCTCCCTCATCCGGTGCAATATTTTCATGGTTGTATTTTACCCCAATCTCAGGGAGCGTAGCCAATAAATCCTTACTTTTTATTAGTAAGGTGCTGGGCAATCTCCTGCTCGGTCCTCAACAAGAATTCCTTTTGGGCTAAACCCGTTTTCCCCTGATAACCCCCGAGTGACCCGTCGCTGCGGACGACCCGATGGCAAGGAATGACCGGCGCAAAAGGATTTCTCTTTAAGGCCTGGCCCACGGCCCGCGCGGCATTGGGATTCCCGATCGCCTTCGCCACCCCTTGGTAGGTGCGGGTTTCACCGAGAGGGATCTGGGCTGTGGCCCCCAACACTTTCCATTCGAAAGGGGTCAAGGTCGTTTTGTTTTTCATTTTCCATCCCTCCTTATCCCGGCTTTGCCCCGGCATTATTGTCGGGACTTTGCCCGGAACGCTCACAGGCCCAGCCGAGCGGTTCTTTTTCCACCGGCACGCTGCCGAAGCGCGTGGGAGGCTTCCAGAATTCCTCCTGCTACGGCAGGGCGTCCGTCCGATCGTCGACGTCAGTCATTTCTGGCGGTGCGATGAAATCTCCCTTCACTGGGCCCGCTAAAGGTTCATCTTGATCCGCTTTGTCCTGCTTTGGCATTATTTGTTTTCCCTCTTCCTTCTTTTTATTGATCGAACGGGTTCTGAGCATAAAGAATTACAACCTCAATCAAATAGCAACATTGCCGGATTACTGGCCTTGATCTCTCCACAATTAAATTATCCTGCGCAAGCAAATCAGACACCGATTGAGGCTGTCTGACGCCTGAGATGCTATTTCCGGTCTCCAGGAATCGCGTTGTCCAGTTACAAATTCGATCAATCGGGAAGAATAAGCAGGACCGATCAGCCGGCCGCTGCCGGGACGCGGCACCATGTCTTCGCGGATAGCTCTCAAACGGGATTTCCGGGCCAGATGAACCATAACTTCTTTTGGATTTTCGACTGCCTCGGGATTGTCGGGAATTCTCCGTTCGGACAATCTCAGAAATTTGCTCAGATTTTCTCGATCCGCCAAAAGCCAGGATTCTATTTCCCGGACCGCTACACGAAAA
>CAZUJQ010000120.1:0-6694 GCA_964620805.1 uncultured Planctomycetales bacterium
ATCATGCCTAGTCTCGTGGGCTCGGAGATGTGTATAAGAGACAGTCTTTCCACTTCCCTGTCATCGACCGGATGAAGTACGTAATTTCTGAATGTATTCTTCAGACGGTCCGTAGAAAACACGACACCGTCCGCTCTTACGGGTTTTGAGTTCATGAAATCTTCCTCGACATCCTTTAAAACATTTCCCGTCTGATCCAGTTGATTCAAAAGAGTTTTGACTCGATTCTGAAACCCGGTTTCCAGTCCGAATAATTTAAAAAGATGATAGCTAAGCGCCAAGAGACAAACAAACTTTTCCCTCACTTTGCCGGAAAGACGGCCCTTGAGTTTTTGCTCGCCGCTTTCCCACTTCAGCACCTTTTTTTTCATGGCATTTGCCAATACGACAGGAAACCCTTCCATGAGGCGGGCATCGTCCTGCTCGACAAGACTTCTCAGCAAAGCTTCGGGATCTTCCGTCGCCATCGGCCGTACCAATGAATAGCCGTATTTTGCCAGACTATCCAGCAATTCACTCTTGCTTAACGTCATTATTTGCCTCTTTTTTCTTGAAATAACCGTTTTAAATGTGCGAATCTTTTCATCGCCTTTTCTTCCTCAGTTCCATAATTGATTGAATATTTGGCCGCTTCTTTGTATCTTTCTTCGAATTGCTTCCAATTGATGTTCTCGTTTCTGAGCAGCATCAAACAATCCTGATAGTCCGTTTCCGAGCCTCTCGCCAGCTTTGTTATCATCAAATCGACGGAATTTAAAACCCCCAAGTACAATTTTTTAAATTTCTTAATGATTCTATGCCCGTCTTTCTCAAGCGGTGAGATTAATAATTCCGTCATAAAAACGGCTTTCCCTGGAAAGAGATCATATTCGGCCGTTTCGCCTTCCCGTCTCCATTTGTAGCCGCCGATATTTTCATACCCTGCCTCCATCAAAAAATTTGCAAGTCTTTTATACTCAGTTGAATCAGGAACTAAAAAATCTATGTCCTTGGTCGCTTCTTTATATCCCAAAAGGGTCAATGCGGTACCGCCGCAAGCGATGAGCCTTATTTTTCCCTTTCCCGGCAGCAATTCGTCCCAAACGCGAAGTGTCGTTAAGAGACTGTCAGCGGTTTGCTGATATTCCATAGGTGTCAAAAGGATAGCCCAAAATCATGTTTTTGTCAATCTAAATATGTATGTTTATATACATATTATGTACTCAATAATACAATTTATTGTATATTTATATACTATAATTGGCTATAATATTGCGTCCCATTTCCGAAAGTGCCGAGTTCATTCGTTGATCCTCATAGCTAGTCCCTGATCAAGAAGTTCCTGATCAACTGACTTGCCTTGGACCCAGACATCGGCGAGGGGGCGGCCGTGTTGGTCGAGGTTCCAGCTTTTAATGATAATCCGGCCTTGATCACGGGAGAGGATTTTCTCCAGGTAGGCCTTGGCCTCTTTACCATCGGCCGCTACGATTTCGGGGGCGTCAATCCGCCGGAGGCGGACTCTTTGGGAAAATGTGAGCCCGAAACCCAAATCAATCAGGGCATGGAAGGTGTCTCCGTCGACCACTTGGGTGGCGACGGCGGAATAAGTAAAGAGGTTTGAGATTGCTTCGTCTCCGCCAACGAACTTTGGGCGGATCCTCGCAATGACGGAGACAAGGCCCCCCGATGACGGGTCGATGCGGATGATATCGCCTTCTTTGAATTTCTTCGAGTCTTTTTCGGGAAGATCGAGATAGAGGCCGAAACCGAGGTCGATTTTGAGGCGGTCTTTTAAGCGGATGATTTGGTAAGTGTAAAGAGGCCCGGGTGTGATTTCGGGGAGTTTGACGGGCGCCTGGGTACGAAGCTGACGCCTCCGGATTTCCTCACGCACCTGGTCGCGGGTCCAGTGCTCTTTGGCCGCTCGCTTTGTGACTTCTTCCCGTTCTTTTGAATCGTTAATGGAAAGAAGTTCACGGTAGTGGGCCCAGCTCAATTTCTCCGCCGGCGGAGAAATTGGGTAAGTGCGGAAAAATTGTACGATATACCCGAGCTCGGTTTCGCTGACGGCCAAATCCCCCGATAATCTTTTAAGAACTTGTTCCCCATAATCCGCCCGTTCTTTATGAAGCAGGATGTGCTCGTTGATCAGTTTGCCGATTTCCCAGGCCTCTCTCACCTTTTCCTGCTCCACGGCGGCTGTGATACGGGCTTGGGAGGCGGCCCTTGTTTCTCGGATGGCGTGGAGAAGCCCGTCGTAACTGGCCACCTCGGGAGCCGCAACCACTTGAGGAATCAACATGAAAATCAAAAGAAAGGCAAATCCGGGCGGGGGAATCTTATTCATGGCAGGGAACTGGCTAAGGTTACTGGCCGGCTGGAAATCCCAAAGGCTTTTTGATCTCCCGGTATTCTTTAAGGAGTAAGAATAAAACAAAAATCCCTGCCCCAATCGCGATCCAGAAAGCGGCCGGAGAATTTCCGTATTTGAGCATCGGAGGGATGGCGAGCAAAGCGACCATATTCATCACTTTGATGAGGGGATTTAAGGCCGGGCCGGCGGTATCTTTTAAAGGATCTCCCACCGTATCCCCGGTGACCGAAGCCTTGTGGGCCTCTGAGCCTTTCCCGCCGTAGTGACCGTCTTCGATGAATTTCTTGGCGTTGTCCCAAGCCCCTCCTGCGTTGGCCATCAAAACCGCGAGGAGCTGCCCTGAGAGAATCATTCCGGCCAGAAATCCTCCCAAGGCCTCCCTCCCCAGGAGAAAACCGACCAGAAGGGGGGCTAAAATTGCGAGAAGTCCCGGACGAACCAATTCTTTTTGAGCCGCTCGGGTACAAATAGAAACCACGCGGGCATAGTCCGGAAGCTTCCTCCCCTCCCAAATCTCTTTATCTTTCAGTTGGGCCCGCACTTCATGAACAATCAAAAAAGCGGCCCTTCCCACCGCCTTAATGGTCAAGGAACTAAAAAGGAAGGGAATGGCACCGCCGATCAAGAGCCCCACAAAAACATTGTGATCTGAAACTGAAAGGGCTGAAGCAATCTCGGCATAGCTCTGTTGGGTGATGTTAGCGATACTCGTGATGTAGGCATTGAAAAGGGAAATCGCAGCCACGACGGCAGAGGCAATGGCCACCCCTTTGGTGATCGCCTTGGTGGTGTTTCCCACCGCGTCAAGATCGGCCAGGATCTGCCTCGCGTCTTGGGGGAGGTGCGCCATCTCGCCAATGCCGTTCGCATTGTCCGCCACGGGACCGAAGACATCCATCGAAATGTTGTTTCCCGTGAGCGTGAGGAGCCCGATTCCGGACATCGCCACGCCATAGGCAATAAAGGTGGGGTTCGTTCCCTGATAAACCAGGGCCGAGACGAGAATTGAGACGGCAATCACAAGGATGGCCCAGACCGTACCCTCAAGCCCTACCGCTAAGCCGGTGATGATCGTGGTGGCGTGTCCTGTCTGACAGGACTCGGCGATGGCTCTCACGGGAGGCCGACTGGTTTCGGTAAAGTATTCGGTGAGTCGATTGATCGTGACGGCGAGGAGGATCCCCACCAAAGTTGTCCACACGGGACGCAGATCAAGGCCGGGGATTCCAAAGCTCAGCCAGAAAGGAAGCTGGGGGTTTTCAGGAAACCTGAGGTAAAAGAAACCGACCGCGATGAAACCCCCAATCGAAATAAAAGCGGAGAGAATGAATCCGATGTTGATCGCCTTCATCGCATCACGGACCTGATCGCTGGTACGAACCGCATAAGTCCCGATGATGGAACTCACGACGCCAATGGCGCGGACAAGGAGAGGAAAAATCACGCCCTTGTGGCCGAAGGAGGCCCAGCCCAAGATCATCGCTGAGACGATCGTCACCTCGTAGGATTCAAAAATATCTGCGGCCATTCCGGCGCAATCGCCCACGTTATCCCCGACGTTGTCGGCGATGGTCGCGGCATTCCGCGGATCGTCTTCCGGGATATTTTTCTCAATCTTCCCCACGAGGTCCGCCCCAACATCCGCCGCCTTCGTGAAAATTCCGCCTCCCACGCGCATGAAAAGCGCAAGGAGCGTGCCGCCGAAACCAAATCCCAGGAGCACCTCATAGGCCTTCTCCCCGTAAATCATGAAAATGATCGTGCCGCCGAAGAGCCCGAGGCCGTCCGTCAGCATTCCGGTGATCGTTCCGGTCCGGTAGGCGATCTTCAAAGCATTGCTGAAACTTTTCTTGTTGGCTGCTGCCGCAACACGCACATTCCCGCGGACGGCGAGGTTCATCCCGGCAAAACCGACGGTGGCCGAGAAAATAGAACCCATGAGAAAAGCACACGCTCGTCCAATGGCCACGTGCTGCTCCCCGGCCGTGAAATAAAGGACGGCGGTGAGAAGAAGGATGAGGAAAAGAATCGTCCTGAACTGACGGTTGAGGTAAGCGTTGGCCCCGCTACGAATCGCGCGGGCAATTTTCTGCATCTCCGGAGTGCCCGTCTCCTCACGAAGCACCTGGGCCATCAGCACGCCCGCGTAAAGAAGCCCCGCAATGGCCGTCCCGAGAACGGTCCAGAGCGCGACCACTTCGCCCGAAGAAAATTGTGCGGTTATAGCCATCACTTAGAGCGGCACATTATATTAACGGCCGAACCAAAGGTAAATAAAAAGAAACAAGTTGATCCCGTGGGTGGTAAAGCAAAGGGGGCAGGGAATCTTGGTGACAAAAAGGAGGCTATAGGCAAGGTAAATCGAGCGCAAAGTGGCGAGGGCGGCAGCGATAAATCCGAGGAACCAGGGGAGGGGAAGGCCGAGAAAAAATAAGAGGAGGTAAATATAAAGACCGATCCCGTAGACGGAATTTGGAATTCCAAAAAGCTTTGCCCGCGGCGTCTCAATCACGAGCTGACAGGTCGCTTCCTTAAGCTGGCAGAACCGAGGAATCCATTTGACATTGGGAGAAATCCAGTGGTAGGAAACCCCTGTAAAGTAAATAGAGATCCAAAGGCCGACCCCCGCTAAAATTAAACTCAGGAAATTCATGGCTCGCGAACCGCCTCCGGAGAAACCCGAAGCGATCTCAGGGCTTCGCCGATCAAAAGCAGAGCGAGAATAAAAAGGAGAAGCGCCACGACACCCACCGGGTCAAGAGTGGGGGCGTCGGAGAAGAGCTTGCTCCAGGCAGGCTTGGCCAGTAAGAGGAGTGACCAAAGCGTCATCACCATCATAAAAAACATCGGCACCCCGCTCACCCACCAAGGTTTGCGCAAGCGGGCCAGCCAGATCGAGAGGGTCATCAGGGTCAGTGCCGCGAGAAGCTGATTGGAGGTGCCGAAAACGGTCCAGAAGACCCGCCAAGCCGGAATCCCGTTTCCTTCGGGGTCCGTCATTTTTAAGCTCACCGAGAAAAGCGGGATCGCAAGGCTTGCCAGGGTTGCCCCTGCCCTTCCCCAGGAGCCTTTCCATCCGGTGAGCTCTTGAAAAATGTAACGCGCAAGCCGAGTGGCCACATCGAGCGTGTCGTAAATAAAAGTGGTAAAAGCAAGGAGGGCAAAGGAACGGGCAAGCCCCTGCGGGATTCCAAAATTGTGGACAAAGCGGGCCAGCCCCTCCGCATAGATCCGATCCGGAGTTGCGCTCGCGAGAGGGTCTCCTTTCGCAAGGATCATCACGGTCGACAAAGCGGTGAGGGCCACGAGCCCCTCCAACAGCATTCCTCCGTAACCGACCATGTGGCAATCCGGCTCCTTCGCAATCTGTTTCGAAGTGGTGCCGGAACTGACAATCCCATGAAAACCGGAGCAGGCGCCGCAGGCCACCGTGACAAAAAGAAGAGGAAAAAGGGGCAGGCCCTTGGCGCTCGTGAATCCCAAAAAGGCGGGATAGGCCACCTTTTCTCCTCCCAAAAAGAGCCCAATCATGCCAGCGGCCAAGGTGCCGTAAAGGAAAAATCCTCCGAGGTAACCCCTCGGTTGAAGGAGGATCCAAACAGGAATCACAGAAGCGATGAAACAATAACCTAAAAGAATCACATTCCAGATTTGTTGGGAACTTGCGAAGAACGTCGAGGGAATCACCAGAGGAAAGGACTGGCCCTGCCAGATCGCAAGCCCCACCAAGGGAAGAAAAAGGAGGGTGGCAAGACCCAGGGGGAGTTTCCACCGGTAAAGCGTCATTCCCATCGCGACCCCGATCAAAAGATAAAGGAGAGAAGAGGTCGCCACCCCCCCGCCGAGTTGGGGGTTGACAAAGGAGCTTGAGGTGAGATCGGTAAAGGCCGTAATCACATAAATCAAAGAAAACCAGACAAAGATCAAGAAGAAAACGTGCCCGCGGGGCCCTAAGTATTTATTGACAATCTCAACGATCGAGACCGCGCGGTGCTTGACCGAACCGACGAGGCTTGAAAAATCATGCACGGCCCCAAAAAAAATCGCCCCTCCCACAATCCAGAGGAGGACCGGAAACCAGCCAAACCAAAGCGCGGCCAAAATGGGGCCGACAATGGGGCCGGCCGCGGCGATGGCCGAAAAATGCTGCCCTAAAAGGAAACGTTTCTTGGCCGGAACAAAATCGACCCCATCGTTGATTTCACAGGCCGGTGTCTTGCGGTCCGTTCGGAGGTCAAATTGGCGGGAGAGAAAACGACCGTAAGAAAAGTAGGCAGCCAAAAAAAGGCCTGCGACCCCCAGGGCAATCCAGTAGAGACTCACGGAGCCGGTTCTTCG
>CAZUJQ010000121.1:0-6560 GCA_964620805.1 uncultured Planctomycetales bacterium
TGCCTTCTTGGTAATGATACCGTATCCCGTCCAGCCCGTAATGCTCTTTCACATTCCCGATGTCACCTTCGATGCGGTTTCGTTCCCGCTGCTTGCGTCGGACATGCTGTACTTTCTCATCATACATCCGCTTCTGTTGCTCGTAAATTCTTTCCGCCACCTTCAGCCGCTCTTCCACTTCCTTGCGTACCAGATAATCCAATTGCCCCACCCGCGCCTTCAACTGCTCCAGATTCCGGCGGACATACTGCAACATCTGCTTCTTCGTTCGCTCAATCATCTGCCGTGTCTTTAACTTCTTCTTCGTAAAATTCATATACAACTTTTTCGCCTTCCATCGGTACGTCCGCACCTTTTCTCCGGTCTTCCTGACGATCTCCTTGATGATCCCCACCGCCCATTCCCGCACGTCATTTCTTTCAAAAGTGCAAGCTTTTTAAGGCTTTTTTCCTCTTTCCCCTGCACTTTTCTTATCTCCTTGCCATGTATTTTATCCCAATATAATATCAATGCCTTAGCTATTTTCTCCATTGTCGTCCTATAACGCATCCATCGGCCAGCCCAGCGCTAAATCACTCAATGGTTTATGGCATTAACCAGCTCCAACAGTATTTCACCATAGTGATACGTACGGTCAGCCCATGTCTGAATGAACACTTTTTTTGACGTAAAGTTTTGTATCGTAACAGATTGCATAGGTTTAAATCGCCTCGGGGAAATTCACATAAAAACTGTCTAAAGCTAGCCGTATACTACGCTGCACCAAGGATCTCCTATAAGTTTTCATTTTTCAGCAACATGTATAAGTTCACCGTTTCCCCCCATTCGAGAATACACAACAAAATTTTCGCCAGCCATCATAATAAAGTCTTTAGTGTGCCTATCTTTATTGATCCGATGCCGCTCCAAAACTAAAACGTCTTCAATGGAATCATTATTGAAATCCCCAAAGACGAAAATATCCAATTCGATCTCGACCCCTTCTTTTTCGTTCTTGTATACAATCGAATTTTATTCTATCCCCGAAGGACTACAGATTTTGACAGTCAAATCCCTGAAGTTTTGCAAATAAGACTCTCCCATCAACGGACTCACAAGGTAATTTTCCCCTTGGGGATAATAGGACCGGAAAACCTTGAGCACTGACGGGTCGAAATCAGAAGGGTTCCATTTGCACTCGATCGCATCGACTTGGTCCCGGCGTCTGGCCAAAACAAAATCTATCTCTCTCCCCGCCTTGTCGCGCCAGTAGCGGATTGTTTCATTCGCAAGCGTTGCTTGCAAACATTCAAGAACCAGATGCTCCCATAAGATACCGTGATCTTGAGGTCGTAATGGGTCCCAACCTCGAATAAAAGTGATAAAGCCTGTATCGAACCCGTAAACTTTAGGCATTTTGACAATTTCTTTTTGACCATTTCCGAAAAAAGGACGGATACTCGAGACCGCATGCGTAATTTCAAGAGCCCGCAGATGATTTTCAACCGTAAGTCGGCTAATCTTAAGCTCAGAGGCCGCTCGAGCGGTTTCAATCTGTCCCCCACTTTGCCGAAGGAGATACTCGAAGAGTGAATTGAATTTGTCTGCGTCACGGAATGCGAAAAGTTTCTGGATGTCTCTGGCAAAAAAGGAATCAAGCCACTCCCGATAAAAAGACGGATTTTTTGAATCCGACAAGAGTGCGGGTGGAAGCCCCCCCTGAAAAAGCCGCCTTGAAATATCAGAGCATGAAAACGTGTCCAGTTCCTTCCAAATGACCGGTAAAAGATGAACAAGACGCTTACGGCCTGTTAAGGTATCACGGAATTTTTTACTTGCGGCAAGGGTGGATGAGCCAATAGCTAAAATTTTAAGCTTTGGGAATAAATCAGCCCCTACTTTGAGGAGGCGGCTGGGGTCTGAAAGCTGATGAATTTCATCAAAAACAACAACGGGCTTTTCACAGCTTCGGAAAAATAGCTCTGGATCTCTCACGCGGTCTTCAGTAACGGGAAGATCGCAATTGATATAGAGAATCTCTTTGGGGTCCCTTAAGCTTTGGGCGAGTGTCGTTTTCCCTGAACGCCTGACTCCAGAAAGCCAAACGATGGGAGCTTCTTTCCAGGCGTCTTCGATGCGTTTCTTCCAATGAGGTCTTTGGATCATGGGACTATACTATACATTTAGACTTACTATTTGTAAAGTATATTTTACTGCCGCACAAGCTATCTTCCATAACTTCTTGCACATGATTTTTTATTGCAACTTTACCAGTGCCTTGGCTATCCTTGCCATGGTCATCCTATAACGCATCAATCTGCCATCCATAGGTTTCCAAATTTTCTTCATGAGAACGCCTCCCAAAATTTTTGTAGAAACCTATTCATGGATGGGTTTAACCCCCACGGCTTGATTAAATCTCTTTGAGATTTAATCAGTGGGCCCTTTGGGCAACCTTTGCAATAGCAAAATTTGGGTTAAGACCTCCTGAACGATTTCATCGACTGATCTATGGTCGGTTGTGATGGTGTAGTCAGATTGCTCATAAAAGACCTTTCTTTGTTCCAACAGTTTCCTAATCTCGGGTAGGGGATCGGGCCCCTGCAACAGAGGCCGGTGAGTCTCGTGTTTAATCCGTTCGTAGAGAGTTTCCGGGCTGGCGGAAAGATAGAAAAGAATCCCTGTTTTCTTGAGATTGGCCAGGTTTTCCGGCTGCAGGACCACCCCTCCCCCGCAGTCCAAAATCAGGTTTTGCTTTTGGGCTATTTCCCTGACGATATCCTTTTCGAGCCGGCGGAAATAGGTTTCCCCGGATTCCTGGAAGATCTGAGAGACGGACCGTTTCTCCTGTTTTTCAATCCCTTCATCGGTCGAGATCCAGGGTCTTTTGAGAATCTTGGCCAACTGGCTCGACACCCTCGTCTTCCCTGCTCCCATAAAACCGATCAAAACAATGTTTTTGGACATGGCCAAGTGTAACATACGCTCTCCAGCGTGTCAAAGGGTTAGAACTGTCAGGGAAGAAAAAGGAGGCTTAAAGGGGGAAAATGCCTGCACGCAGACCCTCGCGTATACTTTCTAGGACATATTCTCGCATGCTTAAGTCCAGGAAGCGCCGCAAAAACTTTGATCTCTGGAAGACCCCGACACATGGAGCCCCCCGGGCTAAAGCCCGTCTTCGTTCTTCGAACTTCGCCGGGCCAGGCGAAGCTGATAAGCGAAGACTGGCCCGTCTTCAAAATCTGCTCTGCGACATCCGGCGTAGCCCCTACTGCTTTGTTTTGCTTTGTTTCCGCAAAACAAAGCAAAACAGGGGGGGCAAAGACGGTTGATTAAGAGCTTACAGCGCGAGTCGCTCGATGACCGGCTGGGGGTTGAACTTCAGCTTCGAGATGTCTGTCAAGGTAGTCGCGGTAGCGCAGGCGGATCGTCCCGTTGTAGACGGCTTTCTTGCCGGTGGCCGTGAATAGGACGCCCGCACCTCTGATGTCGGCGGCGGTCACCTCAATCAACCCTCCTGAACCCGCACGCGTCATGATCGCTCCATTGCCATTAAAGCTGGCGCGTTGGCTGGTGGTGAGGCGAATGGCCCCGCCCTTGCCCTGCGTACTCCCACCGTTGGCCCGAATCGTGCCCGCGTCTTCCTGCAGGTAGTTGCGGCAGATGATGGTCACGTTGCCACCCCACGTGCCGCCCCATTTGGTGCCCGAGGCATCGATGGTCGCGCCGCGCAGGAGGACATCGCCGGTGACGTCCAACGTGACGTGCCCGGTGAGATTCCCGTTGGTCGTCCGCACTCGCACCCTGCCCGGCTCAAAGGTCAGATTGCCATTGACCCGAATCGTGAAGCGGCCTTGGCTGTAGTTGGCCTGGAAGATCCCGTTGTCTTTGACCACCACATCGCCGTCATAGACCTTGACCTCCCCGTTCTTGAGCAGGACAGGACTGGTGATAAAGATGGTCGGCCGTGGGTTGACCGTCACCAAAACGGTATCACTGGTAGAGAGGCTGCCATCGCTGACCGTAAGTTGGAAGGCCAGAGTCGTGCTCACGCTGACCGTTGGGGCGGTAAAGCTGGGCTGCGCGGTCGTGGCACCGCTCAGGCTCACTGTGGGCCCCTGGGTCTGTGTCCAGCTATAGGTCAGGCTATCCCCATCCGGATCCGAGGAGCCCCGGCCGTCTAGGATGACGGTGGTTTCGCTAGTGACTTGTTGATCCGCCCCGGCATTGGCGACCGGCGCACGGTTGACGTTGACAACCGTGATGGTGATCACTTCGGAATCGGTCCATAACCCATCGCTGACGGTAAAGGTCACCTCATAGCTGCCAGCCTCATCGAAGCCCGGGGTCCAGGAAAAAAGCCCGGTTGTGGAGTCCAAGGTCGCGCCAGCCGGCAGGGGTGCGGCTGAAAAGGAAAGAGCATCTCCATCCGGATCACTGGCAGAGACGCCGAAGGAGAGCGTCTGGCCTTCGTTGACTGTCTTGGCTCCAATGGGATCAAGGACCGGCGGCTGGTTGGCCGCAACCGTTACCAGGACCGTATCATCATCATTGAGAAAACCGTCAGTGACGGTTAAGGTCGCTATGTATGTTCCGGCTTGATTGTAGGTATGGGAGGCGTAAGGCTCGCTTGTCCCTATGCTGACGGCATCATCGCCGAAATCCCAGGAATAGGTCAAGGGATCGTCGTCCGGATCGCTGCTGGCGCTTCCGTCAAAGAAAACCGGCACCCCCACCTTCGCGGACTGATCCGCCCCGGCATTGGCCACCGGAGGTTGATTGGCGGCGTTGGTCATAATCCGAACATCATCTACATACCAGCCTTCATAATTGTTCAAGATAGAATCCACCGTGTCAAAGAAAAATCTTAGCTGAATGGGTTGTCCGGCATAAAGAGAGATGTCAACGCCCTGCTGGGTCCAGATCAGTTGATTGCTGGCCGCACTGTCCAACTGCGAGAGCGTTGTCCAGTTGGTTCCATCCAGGGATATTTCAACGCGTTTGACATCATATTGATTCAATATTTCTGTTTGAAACCAGGAATTAAATAAAAGGAGCGTGTCATCGGCTAAAGGCAAATCAATGGGAGGAGATATGAGGCTTCCTGAGTTCGCGGCACCCGTGTTGTAATTGACGCCATTATTGTAGGCCGCGCTGGTTGCGGGACTGTTATATCGCTGCGAGGAATAGTGCCACAAACCGGTTCGTGTCCATCCCGGCGCACCGCTTTCAAAATCTTCCGTCATTAAAACGAGGCCTCCTAAAGTTGTCGCTTGGGCGATGTTGGAAAGGCCCGAAACGTTATTCATATTATCTTTCACTTTCATGGCGAAATAATAGAGGGTGTTCGGCAGGAGCCCAGAAACAGTGTATTGTTCGGCACTCCCCGCTGGCTGGGGCAAAGGCTCATTGCTGGCTTGGAGCGCATTATTAAAATCTGCATCAGAGGCAATGGGATTTTTTGAAAATCGAATATCATAAGAGGAGGCCTTGCCTGTTTGTCCATCGTCACCGGTCGCTGTAAAAAGGAGGGCCACTTTTCCTAATCCGGTGGCTTGCGCGGTTAAGTCGTTTATGGGTGAGGGGGGTATGCTGTCATTCTCCAGGATGGGAATGCTATGTTGCGCAGCTGCAGCGCTAATTTCAGCGTAATGAGGAGTTCCGTTGCTGAGGTCGCCATCGTTGTCATCCAAAATGAGAACATTGAGGACGGCATTAGGAATATCGGAGGAATTGGCCAAGAAGGTTTTGATGATAAGATTTTCGGCGAGCTGAATCCCTTGGGCGGCCCCTAAGGAGGCAACCAAATTTTGCCGTAAATGCCAGGCAAAGCCAGCCCAGGCCTGGCCTAAAGCGTGCTCCTCATCGTTGCCACTGAATGGATACTGATAAGTGTTATCAGCGGTACGAATTTTCGAGGTGCTGGTGCCGAAAAATCCTTCCCCAATCAGGGGTTGATTCGTGGCAAAGGCGGCTAAAATATCGCCCCACCCTTCCGATAACCCGCCATTCGTGAGTCCTCCAAACATATCATCAACAAAATGCCCGTATTCGTGATAAACAACCGTATCGTAGGCGGTGTTGATACATCCCCCGCCTGCCTTGTAAAAATTTATAGTGAGAGTGCCAAGAGTATAGTAAGCATTGCAGGAAGCATTAAGATTCACATTGGTTGGGATCCCTTGATCAATGGTGGATGATCCCAAGCCACCCACGCCTAAACGCGGCCTGACCCAGGTATGAATAAAGCTTGTATGGTAATAGCCTTGGACCTGGGCTGTATATCCAATCCTGTGTTCCCTGTTGGATTAAAAAGAATATTGAGCGGTAGGCCCTCGGTTGCATTTTCACTAAAGGTAAGATCAGCATTAGACAGGGAATGCACCTTGGACCACTGACCTGACAGAGAGCCAGAAACAGGATTGGAGACATTATTCAGTGTAAATTGACCCAAAGTGTCAGTGAAGGTAACAACGGGAGAGGTTGTGCCGATGGCAAGAGCCGACACGGCCAAATCACTTAAATCCTTAAGTTTGGCAAATTTTTGAAAATATTGTCGTAAGAAGAAAGGCTTTCGACCG
>CAZUJQ010000122.1:0-6482 GCA_964620805.1 uncultured Planctomycetales bacterium
CCCGTCCCCTCATGGCGCCTGCCCTGCACCAGACCAATCGCTTCGCGGTCGGTGCAGGGCCTGGCACGCCCCGACAGTATCGTCGGGGCACGCCGTGAGCTGGATGTAGGGCATGACGTCAGAGGCCGCCGCCGTGCCAGTGGCGCCGGTGCCATCTACCGCTGTACTTCCAGAGACGACATGGTTGTGAGTAACGCTCTGGCCCTGTGTATTCTCTTCCTCTACAGATGCTTATAGACATGCGAACGGTGTTGGACACCGTAAATTTTGAGCAGACGTTGCGCAGGGTAGACCTAATAAAGGACTCGCCCGAGCCCGATACATCCGGGCCAGGAACTCCGGACGATAGGGAGTGACGATCCGCTCGAGCTCTGCCAGCGCCCCCTGAAGCTGCTCAAAGACATGCACCGGGACATCAATTGTTTGCATCTTACTCATCGAGACTCACCTCCCTTTTAGAACCTAACATAGTTCGGATGAAAAATCAAGCTCCGCTTCCAACGGGATACTAGTTTACGATTCGCGGTTTGCGGCGAATACCGCTAACCGCGCACCGCAAGATGAGTAAAGTGTCCCCGGAATTCAATAAATCGTTCTCCACGCATCCATCGCATCCTTCGCGCAGCCTCGACCTCATCCTTGACGCCGGCGGCTCCTTGGGTCATCCAGAAGGTCCCCCGCACAGTTAAGCTGCAGACGGGCTTGGCCGTAGTCGTATTGAGCCGGATGCCTCCGTTGACCTCCAACGCCTGGCCCGGCCCCGTTGTCCCGCTTGTGGTGAGCTTCGCCGAAGGCGAAGTCGAACCAATGCCGACGTTGCCGGAGGAGGCCGCCAGAAAGGTGTTGTGGGCAATTATCCCTCCGAAGACGACTTCGTCATCCGAGGAAAGGTCTAGGGTCCAGGGTCTAGGGCGACCAGCTCCCCTTCACCCTCCACCCTTGACCCTACGAAGATACGCCTCTTCCTCTTCCGGCGAGAGCGCCTTTGCGGTTTTGCGATTCACATAATGCCCGGCCACGAAATTGTGCGTGCCCTCGACCTCGATGTCCCATACCTGCTCGGGGGGCAGACATTCGATGGCAACAATCTTCTCCCAGGCAGCTATGCCATCCGCTCCTAAAACAGCGATCGTATCGCCTTCCTGCAAGGCCGCCACTTTGACCCAACGGCCGCTGCGTCGGGTCACTTTATCAAATCCTAAATCTCCTTTTGACAATCTTTTTTCTTCTGCTATACTGACGCCATGATCGTTTCGGAACGGAAAATCGAATTTATTGCTAAAACCATCACTGATCTTGGAAAAGCGGTGGTTGCTATCGGGTTGGCCAGTTATTTTTTTGAAAAGTTTCCCTTTTTGTGGAGGGTTCTCATCGGCATCCTCAGTATTATCCTTATCGTGATGGGAATAATCATTTATCCTGAGGAAAGGAGAGGAGACGAATAATGGAAATGATGATAGCTTTAATAATAATTCTCGCAGTATCCCTGTGGATTGTCTACCGCGAGCGTCACCCCCACAAGAAGCACGTCCATTGAGGGGAATCCATCCATAAGCCGAATTCAGATCAACAGATACATCGTGGCCGATTCCGAAATCTGCCACGGCAAGCCCACTTTCAAAGGTACTCGCATTATGGTTTTGGAGTATCTTTGCAATCCATATTTTCATCTTTCTAATGTTAGCTGTCGAAAGGAAAGAATCAAAATGATTGTGATGTTGAGCATTCTTGGCATATTCTGCCTGATCGTTCTGGCCATGGTGATTCACGACTACCGACTCGATCACCCCTACCTCAAACACCATTGAACGATCGATATCTTTTCTCTTCACCAAATACGGATGATTCCCGGTCGTACGGATTTCCTTGCCGCACTCCATCACCTCGTCCGGGCCGTAGAGCTTAATAGCGTAGGGCCTCATGCGCTCATACCGGCACAGCGGTTTGAATTCTTCATACCACCCGGACAGGGTATCGATTTGGGGCCTGATGCCGAACTTCTCCTGTGACGCTCCCCCGACTGAAGTCGGGGGCTTCTTGGTTGCTCCGACGCCCCGACGCTCGTTTGCACTCGGCCGGGGCGTCGGAGTTAAAATTTTAACATTGGCTCATTATCAATTCCGTTTAAAGGTCCCATTTTCATCTCACGCCTTATGGGGAGATTAACTCACGAGTTTCGGAGATTTAGGGGGTTCAGAGGAAATTCGTGAGATAGTTACGCTCAAAAAAATCGCCTCAATTTCAGCATCCTCTCTTGAAACCACCGCTACTATGTTGCTTGTAAGTGTAACATTTTATTTAAAATGGGATAGGGCAGGGCTTCGGCGGTTTCTCTTAAGAATTGTGACGCTTTGATGATTTCCAGCATCACCGGCTCTTTATCTTTTGTATAATGGATGATAAACAAGCCGACTTTCTCAGCGTAATCATAGGGTCTTTCTGAGAATTTCAGCACCATAAGAACATCTTCTGGATAATATCTTGCTTTCATATCTCCCCCTTTTTGCAGGAAAAAATGTGATAATCTTTAAATTCTTTTCCATCAATTTGTAGATAATACACAGGGACAGCGGCCTTTTAATTTTCCAACAGCCAAAAACAGAGGATATTCGCTGTTATCAATGACATCTGGTTTATTGAGAATCTCCTTGATGTACAACGCCTGGGTTTCGACGGTCTCCTGCCCATCCATTCCCGGCAAAATTTGAAAAGAATTTTGACAATGAGAAAAGAATACGGTATACTGGCTGTGAATCATCAAAGAGAAAACTCGTGTCTATATTCCATAACCGACGAAGAGACGCTGTGTCCAAGGCATTATTGGACGTTGGAAAGCTCGCGTTGGTAGCCAGCTGTATCAGCGGATTCTTCCCGGCGTTTAGCCCCTCTACCAGAATGTGGATTTTCTGCATTATAGGAGTTTCGCTGATCGCCGGTTTCCTCATTTGTCCCGCTTCTGCTAAGGAGGATTGAAAAAATGGTAGAAACTGCTTTTGCGGCCTTGTTATTCTTTCTGGCGTTTTTAGGGATCGTTTGGTGTATTGATCAATATCGCCTCCGCCATCATCCCAAACATCTCCCCCACCGTTAAGATACTCACCATCCATCAACGCATTAACGCGACGATACACGAGCCCGCCGGTTCCTCGCGCTCCATCTCATCAGCCTTGAGCTCCCGCCACTGCTCCCCAATCCCCTGATCCCCCGATATCCTTACGTTCCTCCCTCACGGCGCCTGCCCTGCACCAGACCAATCGCTTCGCGGTCGGTGCCCTGCACCAGAACGGTACAGGGCAGGCCCCACGATATCGTAAACAATCCGGTAATGACCGACAATCAACTCCCTGGTATGTTCTTGATGAATTTCCGGAACAACTCTGCCGGATTTTGGGAAATGAGCAAGTTGATCAACAGCGTTGAGGATTTTGAGGATAAAGGCATCCGCGTAAACGACGGAATCCTTGGCAATATAATCGTGAAGCTTTTCCAAATCTGAAACAGCCGGCTGGGACCAAATAATTTTGGTCATCTGAAAAATCTCTGTTTAACCTCATCATGGGAAATAACTTGACCTCGATCGGCAGCTTGTCTTCCCTGGGAAATCTTCATGCGGACATATAATTCATACATGACATCCTCGTAAGTCGACTTTGAGGTCAGGCGCTTGGCTATGGATGCCAATTCAGATTTCAGAGTTAAAGTTGTCATATTTTCACCTCCGTTTAATGGTTCGACCACCAAGAAGTGTCACCAGATCGTTGCCTTCCAATGCTACCATGCGGGAACATAAGCGTCAAGAGCATCAAGCTCTACTCAAGAGAGCGGGTCTTCGAGTTAGCGCCCCCGTTTACCTCCAACGCCTGGCTCGGCCCCGTCGTCCCGCTTGTGGTGAGCGGAGTCGAACCAATGCCGACGTTGCCGCTTGCGGTCGCCAGAAAGGTGTTGTGGGCGATGATGTCGTTGCCCACGAAATTGTGCGTGCCTTCGACTTCAATGTCGTACACCTGCTCGTAACCTACGTACTCGATCTTTGCAATCCGATCCCACCCCACGAAGGGCTGCGGGCTGGGCTCAACAACTGCTATTTCGTCACCTAATTTTAGGGAGATGACTTTTTTCCATTCTGTATCTTGACAAATAAAGGATTGTGTAGTAGTTTTGTAAGGCATGGAGCAAAGAGACTGGATAGATATCGTTTCTGAATTTTTCCTGGATGCAGCAAAGCTTGTCTTTGCCTCGCTGGTGGTGGGAATATTTGTTCCCGGAGCAGTAAGCAAAGTCCCCTGGTTTACATTTGTAGCCGGCATCGCCATGACCGTCTTATTTTTAAACTTCTCTATAAAAGTATCCAACATATCCCAGACAAAGCTATGACGCTTCTTCATTTTTATATTGCCAGCGGAATTCTCGCCCTGATCATATACATCTGGGTTGTCCAAAAAAGCAAAAGGTGATGGCTTATGGATAAAGATGTGATTCTTTTTATTATCGTCTGCGTTGTGCTTGTCATTGATTTTTCTGTTGTGCTCTTCTATAAAGGCTGACGCCTCCCAAATAACCTTCACGTCAGAAAATTCATAGTCTTCTTGCAGATGCTTTTCCTTTACCATCTTAAAGGGTGAATTCCTCTGTTCTTTAACCCCAAGCTTTAGGTTGCCTCCCGCTTTCACAAGATAAGGGTGGTTGCCTGTTGTCTTAATACTCTTCCCCTCCCTGGTCGTCAGCTTAAAGATCGGCTTGACCCCCATGTCCATGAGCGCCTCGACCGGCTGATATTCCAACTCCCCGGTCTCTTCGTTCAAAGAGAGAATCTCATCGCCGGGCTCGATTTCGTCGATACGGCATTCGTCATATTCAAAGTCACACGTCACAAAGTCACAAGTTTGTCCTCTTGTGACGTGTGACCTTGCCCGCCCTGGCTTGTCCGATCATTGGCGGGCCAGGGTGACCTGTGACCTCTTTCTCCTTCTCCGCCGCAACAGCGTATCCCCGGTCACACACTGCCCGGTCACATGCAGCGGCGCCCCGGGCACGGTCGTTCCCACCCCCACGTTGCCGGAGCTATTTATGGTGACCCGATCGCTTGCTCCAGTTTGAATTCTGATTTCATCCGCCGCGCTAAAGTAGAGGCCGGTATTGGTGTCTCCCGTGGTGGAGAGCGCGAGGTTGCCCGCGCCCGATGCTCCTGCCGGAAGGAAGGCTCTACCCGAGGAGTCTACCTGAAAAAGATCTCCCGAGCCCACCGTCAAAGACGCGGCCGGGGTCGCATCCAGAATCCCCACCCCAAAGATCGCGGAGGCAGCATTCAAATGCAACGGCGCACTCGGAGAGGTCGTCCCAATCCCGACATTACCGGAGGAGGCCGCCAGAAAGGTGTTGTGGGCGATGATGCCGTTGCCCACAAAATTGTGCGTATTAGCAACTTGGATATCATAGGTTTCCTGCCGCCCTTGAGGGGTAATCGAGACGATTTCCTCCCAGCCATCCACGGTCGCAATCTTTTGACCGACCGAAAGGTATTTCACCTTAAGCCATTTTGTCTGTTTTCTTGCGGGATACCACAGTCCAATCTTGACATTCTCCCTCCTCTGTGGTACGTTTAAGGTGTCATGAAGACCGTGATTGACCATGCGAGAAGAGAATTTGCGGCCCGGTATTGGGCAGATATCTCGAAAGCTATATTCGCTGTGGCTCTGGCAAGCAAACTTTTCATCGACCTTCCCCTCTGGCTGCGCATCACGCTGCCGGTGCTGGGAATTATCCTTTTTATAATTGCATTCTTCATTCAACCTAAAGGAGGAAATCAATGATTGAGGCTTTGATTGGAATAATGGCCACGGTCGTTTTTGTTCTCGTTGTAATGTATGTCGATCATTACAAGCAGGCCCAGCATAGGCATTCTCATTAAAGAATAATTCTCTCTCCCTCTCTGCCTGAGAGGAATCCCCTCCTGAAAAAATGCTTTGCCGTCCCTCCAGCAAAACCAGATAAGGATGATTGTCGGTCGTTTTGATCGATTTACCCGATCGAGTGGTCAGCTCAAGAACCTCCTGGATCCCCATATCCATCAGGACTTCCACCTCCTGATATTCCAGCTCGCCGGTCTCTTCGTTCAAAGAGAGAATCTCATCGCCAGCCTCGATTTCGTCGATGCGGCATTCGTCGTAGAGGTAGTCGTTACAGCTAAAAGCTGAAGGCTGAAAGCAAAATCTTTTCCTTTGAGCTTTGACCTTTGACCCTACGAAGATACGCCTCTTCCTCCTGCGGCGAGAGCGCCTTCCCGGTGCGCTGATTGACATAATGCCCGGCCACGAAATTGTGCGTGCCCTCCACCTCGATATCATAAACTTGCTCGGGGGGCAGACATTCGATGGCAACAATCTTCTCCCAAACAGCGGTTCCATCCGACCCTAAAACGGCGATTGTGTCGCCTTCCTGCAAGGCCGCCACTTTGACCCAGCGGCCGCTCTTACGGGTGACTT
>CAZUJQ010000123.1:0-6181 GCA_964620805.1 uncultured Planctomycetales bacterium
GGCCAACAAGCTCAAGAAAAAAGTAAAAGGGGCCATGATCTATCCCTGCACGATCGTTGCGGTCGCGGTAGCAGTGGTCACTATCTTACTTCTCTATGTGATCCCTGTTTTTGCCCAGCTTTACGGGGGCATGGGTAAGGCACTGCCACTCCCGACCCAGATAACGATTAACATCAGCAATTGGTTTCGCGCTTATTTCATTTACATGGTGTTTGTCCTAGCCGGCCTAGGCGTCATCCTTCGCATGTGCTACCGAACGGAGCGAGGGAGAATGGCCGTTGACGGCTTACTCCTCAAGCTGCCAATCATAGGAGACCTTATCCGTAAGGTTGCCGTGGCCCGTTTTTCTCAGAACATGTCGATCCTTTTAGGTTCGGGCGTGCCCATACTGGACGGTCTGGCGATTACGGCTAAGACAGCGGGGAACAAGGTCGTAGAGAGAGCCATCATGGATGCCCGCGTGAGTATCAGAGAGGGAAGGACTGTCGCGGAACCATTAGCGGAAAGTAAAATCTTCCCCCCCATGGTTTGTCAAATGGTGGCTATCGGTGAGAATACCGGAGCGCTCGATTCCATGCTCAAGAAGGTGTCCGAGTTTTATGAGGAGGAAGTGGATAATGCCGTAGCCAACCTTACGGCCCTTATGGAACCGATGATCATGGTAGTTCTGGGGGTCGTCCTTGGAGGGTTAGTGATCTCTATGTATCTCCCGATATTCCAGTTGGGCTCCCTCATCTCTTAGGAAAGGTGGCCGTCGCGTTTCAGCGTTGAAATTTCAACTTATGGCTTTGGACGAGGAAAGAAGAGAGCTGACCAGAAGGATCAAGTGGCTACTCTTCCTCAGGGTGGTCATCCTCTCCTTTTTTTTAGGCAGCACAGGACTCTTCCATTTTTTCAAGGGAGGAGGCACCGGGCTATTCCAGTCCCTTCAGATACCTTTGATCGCCGCTTATATCATCTCAATTGGCTCAGCCCTGATCCTTCCCTGGATTAGAAATCTGATTTTCTTTGCCCATGCGCAGGTCGATTTTGATGTCCTCTTGATTACCGGCATCGTCCATATTACCGGAGACATCGAGAGCCCATTCCCTTTTCTTTACAATGTGGCCATTGTTAACAGCGCTATTTTGCTATTCTATCGAGGAGCTTTTATCACGGCGGGGTTCTCCAGCCTTTGCTACGGCGGTCTTCTCCTTTGGAGTCATTACCGGACATTTGGAAGCTGGATCTCCACCTCCAACCCGCTCATCATGGGTCTAACGCTCAACATACCAGCCTTTTTTATCATTGCCTCCTTAAGCGGGTTCCTAGCTCGTAAGCTTTACGAGACGGAACGGTTCCTCAAAGAAAAACAAAAAGACTATCTGGATCTTGAGGCCCTCAAGGAGGCCCTGATTCAGGGGGTGGGCAGCGGCGTCGCCATTACCGATGTCAGGGGACACATCAACTACTTTAATGCCCAGGCTCAAACCCTTACCTCACTTCAGGAGGAAGCAGTCAAGGGAAAGAAATTAACGGACATTTTTCCCAGGCTGGCATATAACTTCGATGGTCTCCAAGAGCAAAAAAGGATCACCGTAGACGAATTTTCATTTACGGACCTCCATGGGCAAAATAAGCACTTGAAATTAACCCTCGCGCCTCTGAGCGACCCCAGTGCGAAGCCGATTGGTTTTGTCTCTATCTTTGAAGACATCACCAAGCAAAAGGAAGTAGAGGAGAAGCTCCGGTTAGAAGAAGAGATGCGCAAGGCGCGAGAGCTGGAGCTAACTGGGGGGATCAAAAGAGATGGTTTTGATGAGGGTTTTCAATTCGAAGGGGTGGTGGGACAGGGCGGCGGAATGGACAAGATTTATCAGCTTGTTCAAAAAGTGGCGGCTACCAACACGAATGTCCTGATAACGGGAGAGAGCGGGACCGGCAAAGAGCTGGTTGCGCGGGCCATCCATTTCAATGGTCCACGGGGAGACCGGCCCTTTGTGGCGGTCAACTGTGGCGCCATCCCAGAGAACTTAATCGAGAGCGAACTTTTTGGACACGTCCGTGGTGCCTTCACTGGTGCAGTCTCGGACCATGACGGGCTATTTAAGCAGGCCGATGGTGGCAGCATATTTCTGGATGAAGTTGGGGAGCTTCCCATTCACCTTCAGGTAAAACTCCTCAGGGTCCTCCAGGAGAAATCCTTCACCCCGGTCGGGGGTAACAGGGAGATCAAAGTCGATGTCCGGGTCATCTCTGCATCCAATAAGGATCTTCGGAAAGAGATGGAGAAAGGTCGCTTTCGCGAAGATCTGTTTTACCGCCTGAATGTGGTCCATATGGTGATGCCTCCTCTTCGTAGCAGAAAGGAGGATATCCCGGCATTAACACGGTATTTTATAGGAAAGTTTGCTGAGGCTCACGCCAAACAAGTCGAAGAAATCTCCAGTGATGCGCTTATTTGCCTTATGAACTATCCATACCCAGGGAATATCCGCGAGCTGGAGAACATCATTGAACATGCAGTGGCGGTTACAGGCAGAAACATTATTACCGAAGAGAACCTGCCCGCACATGTGATGGGGAATCCCAAGTCTAAGAGGAAGTTAGGTGAGGTGCAAACAATCTGGGACCTCGTCCCCTCTAAGATGCTGGGAGATCCTATCGTGGAGGAGTTCAAAATATTTGAGAGGACTGCCCCTGGGGGCACCGTCTTTTCGGATAAAGCCCTCTCCTTGGACGACGTGCTCGCTATCCATGAAAAGTGTCTTTTGCTTGGAGCTCTCAAAAGGGCAGGGGGAGTCCAAAAAAAAGCAGCCGACCTTCTGGGCATCAATTACCGATCCTTCCGCCACAGGTTAGAGAAGTACGAATTGCTGCAAGTTAAGGTTGAGGACGAAAATGACCAAGAACAGGGAAGAAACTGAATCACGTTTTTTGATCTGGCTAAATTCTGATTCTTGTCAATCGTTCCGATACCGTTTTTTGTTACTTTAGAATCCAGGGATTAGCTGATAAGTTGCCGTCTTTATTGTATTTTCATTCTCAGCCTCAGTTCTCGCGAGGAGAGCAGATTTGAAAATCTCGTTCAAAGTAGCCTAATGGGCGGTGGTCTCGCTTTTGCTTGGCTTTACGGCGAGGGGGAGGTAAATCAAGTTATGAACAGATTGCGATTAAGAGCCGAAGGGGGCTTTACTCTTATAGAGCTACTTGTGGTCATTGCGATAATCGGCATCCTGGCAGCCATCGCGATCCCCCAATTCGCCGCGTACCGGAGGAGAGGCATAGACGCTGATGTCAAGGCCAACGTGAAAAACGCCGCCACAGCAGAGGAAGCGTATTTTGTCGATAAGAATACCTACACCAGTGCCGTTGCAGACTTGACGATCCGCGGGTTCAAGCAAAGTGCCACTATCAATATTACCCCTACAGGGGCAGCCACTACGTTCATAATCAATGGCACTGCGGCTTCAGGTTGCGCAACTGGGGGCGGCTGGTCTTTTGCAAGCACGACTGGGTTACTCACCGGGGTCAATTGCGGCTAACGGAACGGGTAGTCCATCCGCGTGTAACAAACCAAACTGGGGGATGGGGTTTTTGCCCCTCCCCCTTTCTTTTTTCCATAATTTCTTGCTCTGTCTGATTTAGCTTTCCCCATGAACACGAAGAAGATTGTTTCACAGGATCTCTTAGTTGTCTTTTTTTTGGTAGCGATGGTTCTTTGGTTTTGTCACGAGATGATTGGGACATCCCAGATCCCTTTTTTCCGCGATTTGGGGCCATATTTCTATCCCATGAGGTTCAGCCTTGCCCAAAGTTTTGGAGCGGGCGAACTTCCGCTCTGGGATCGGCATATGGCGATGGGGTTTCCGCTCCTAGCAAACTTTCAGTCTGGAGCCTTCTATCCCCCAAACCTCTTTTTTCTCCTCCTTCCTTTTGTAAACGCAGTGCAGGCCGTCTTCATATTTCACTATTTTGTTGCTGCCACGGGTGGTTATAGCTTGCTTCGGCAGTGGTGCTATCCACCGTATTTGGCGCTGATCGGGGCTATTCTCTTTACCTTCAGCGGCATGACAGTTTCTCTGAGCAATTTGCTGAATCATTTTCAGGCTGCTGTTTGGCTACCTTGGGTGATCCTCTTTTGGGAGCGATGGTTTTGCTCAGGGTCGCAGAGGGCTTTTCTTGCCGCCACTCTTGTATCCCTGATCCAGTTACTCGCGGGCTCGCCTGAGGTGTACATGATGAGTGTCGGCCTGCTAGTGCTGGACGGGTTGAGGCTGAAACGAGAAATCAGAAATCTCACCTACCGCCAACTCCTTATCCGATTTTTTCTGAGCCATGGGCTGGTTTTTGGGCTCGCCATGGTTCAGATCCTTCCTACAGTAGAGCTCTTCATGGAATCCCGAGGGCGAAAAATTGTTTCTTACGGTGAGAGCGTTCGCTGGTCTCTTCATCCCCTCAGCCTTATTAATCTTTTCTTTCTTGACAAAGAGGTGGATCCGAACAGGTTTGACGGACTACGGCTTTTTTTCAGTTCAGAGGTTCCCCTGATGATTAGTCTCTACTTAGGAGTGATCAGCCTCTTTGGTATCTGCCTTTCGTTTGTGAAAGCGGGCTTGCGGGAGAAAGGTATCCTTCTGGTTCTGCTCACCTTTTCTACGGTCATCTCGATGGGAAAGAACACGCCTGTACACCCTTTCCTCTTCCGCTATATTCCCTTTTTGGATTTGATCCGCTACCCAGAAAAGTTTTTTTTCTTAATCCACATTTTCTTACTGTTTATGACTCTTCGGGGTTTGCTAACTTTTCTTCAGTCTAGAGAGGACTTTCTTGGGAGGCACGGTCTCCTTCTTTTATCGATACCTCTTGCGTTCCTTTTCATTTATTTTTTGTTCCGATATGAGAGAGGCTCGCTTATAGAGTTTATCACCTTAAAAAAAACCACTTCCCCCATCCTCAACCATATGCTGGAGCGCTTCTCGCTCATCTTGGTCCATCTGGAAAGGCAGGTGGCCCTGACATTTGCTATATGTCTTCTGCTCTTTCTATGGAAAAAGGAAAAAGTTAGAGAGTCTTTAGCCCAAACCCTCTTGGTCGCACTTGTATTCTTTGATCTTTCTTCCGCCCATCGCCCCTACCAATTTTTCCTTGACGCAGGTTTTGTTAACGAGAGCCCGAAAGTCATCAAGAGACCTGACCCTTATCGCCTCATGTACATTCCCAACCCTACCCACCTCCATCCAGACTTTTACCCTTCTATCAAAGAATCTTTCGGGCAAGGAATGGCAACAGTATATGCTAATCTGTTGCCCAATACCGGTGTATTTCATGGCTTTGATTACTTGCAGGACATCGATGCCCTCCGGCGATGGTTCTATGATCTTTTCATCCAAACAGCCAGAAACCTCCCGCCGGAAAGATTGTACCACTTGTTGGCGGCTCTAAATGTAAAATACATAATTGCTTTCCAACCCTTTCCCCCAGGAAGAGGCATGAGGCTCACTCAACATTTGGCCGAGTACGGCTCTTATCTTTACGAGCTGGAAGGCGTGGTTCCAAGAGTCTATATCGTGTCCCGTACCAGCGTGGAGGAAACGGGCTTGGAGGTCTTGAAGCAGCTCTCTATGGATCAATTTGATCCGCTGAAGGAGGTCATCCTGGATCGGTCGTTAAGTATGCCTGCGCAGAAAGACTTCCGAGCACAAGCGAAGATTATGCACTATGGTAATAAAGAGGTACTGATCCGCGCCTCGCTTAGTAGCCCGGGCGTTTTGGTTCTGACAGACTCCTTTTACCCCGGCTGGCGGGTCTATGTGGATGGGAAAGAAAAGGAAATTCTCCGGGCCAACTTCTTCTTTCGTGCTGTTCCCCTATCAGCGGGAGAATACTCGGTGGAGTTCCGCTACCGGCCTCGCTCGTTTGCTGCCGGTCTGGCCCTTTCCATTATTACCGGGGCAGGATTGGCTCTTTGGTCCATCTGTATCTCTATCCGCGGGAGGTGCTCTCTAGCCTAACTTCCACAGTAGTGATCCTCAGAAAAAATTGTTGACCCACCGTGGCACCGCTGCGTCAGCAGTCGAGCGGTTATGAGAATGTGTGTGCGTGTACTTGCGACACACGACACGGCGCAAGGACGGCAAGAGCCATGTCGTTGAGAGCATGGAGGAGCGCTTTGGCAAGGTGAACCGGGTGTGGGTGATGG
>CAZUJQ010000124.1:0-6148 GCA_964620805.1 uncultured Planctomycetales bacterium
GGAAAACCCGCTTCCGTTGGCAAGTGCCTTAAAGAAATTGGAGGCGGGGGCGCGCAAGATTCCGATGCTCGAAGCCACTCCGGCAACCGCTCATCTTTTCATCGTCAATCCGCTCCGGGCGGATGCCCTTGCTAAACTTTTTAGCACGCATCCACCGGTCGAGGAGAGGATCGAACGGCTTGAGCGGATGGCGCTCCGTTAAGGGGTGGCGGGCCCCCCGCTACCGTCTTTTCTCTATTCAATTTTCCTATCAATTTAGATCATAGAAGTCCAAATACCTTCTTTGATTTCAGGTAGGTTTGCCAAATCATTGATTGCAAGGTATCTTTTTACTTAACCCTTGATCCGACTCAGGGTTATTGCCGGTTTGCTTACCCAATGAGATGAAGAGATGAAGAAGAAAAAGAAGCGTAGGCCACCTTTATTTCTCCGCAAAGCCGTCTCAATTTTTGTGTCCATTTGTTTCATCCTTTCAGAAAGTGTTTCGTATGCCCAACCCCTCCGTCATTCTGAGCCCCGAAGGGGCGAAGAATCTCGGACCGAGATCCTTCGCTCCGCTCAGGATAACGTACGAGAAATTTCTATTCCCTCCGACCTCGGCCGCATCGAAGAATCCTTTGTAGGCAATCGAGACAAAACAATTATCTACCTCCAAGACGCCCACGACTCCCTTGAGGCTCAGGAGAATATCGCCAAGATTATCCATTACCTCGTTGAACATTACGAAGTGAAGTCTGTCTTCGAAGAAGGCTACGAAGGCCTCGTGCCTACGGATGAATATTTTGGCTTCATCAAAGATGCTCAAATCAAAGAAAAAGTCTCCTATTTCCTCATGGATAAGCTCCGGATTGGAGGAGCCGAATATGCACACATCAACCGCAGGAATGATTTCAAGCTCATCGGAGCTGACTCGATCAAACTCCACCTCGAGAATATCCGCTGGTATCAGGAATCCGCCCAACACAAGGAAGAAACCGATAAAGACCTCCTGGCCCTTTCCAACGAAATCACAAAGCTTGCCAACCAACACTTTCCCAAAGAACTCAAGGAATGGATGAAACTGAAGAAGCGCTTCGACGAGAAACAAATTCCTCTCTTGGATTATTTGAAAAGAACCCTTGCGCTCCGTCATCCTGATCCGCCACGAATCTTGGCGGAGAAGGACCTTCCGCCAGAGGCGGACCCGCCGCGCCTTTTGGCGGGCAAGATTCTTCGTCGGCCTGAAGGTCTCCTCAGAATGACGACGTATCCCCATATTTCCCTCCTTCTTTCAGCCGAGGACTCTAAAGACAGAGAAACCCTCGAAAAGGTCAAATCCATTGACCCCAAAACTCTCTTCGAGGAAATCGATTCGTTGGAGAATGATTTCGCAAATCGATTCCTTCAAAACGAAAGAGACCAGCAAATTTTTAAATACCACAAATCGCTTGGGCTTCTCAAAAGGCTCAATGCCATTGAAATTACCCCTGCCGAATATGAAGCTCTCAAAGCAACCCTTCAAAGCCTTAACACCCAAACCTTGGCCCAATTTCTTGTCGAGCAGACGAAGAAATCCATTGTTCTCTCCAAGAAATGGGAAGAAAACATACAAGACGCGATCCGCTTCTACAAGACCTCCCAAGCCCGGGATGAAGCTATTGAGAGAACATTAACTCGTCATTCTGAGGAGGCCCGAAGGGCCGACGAAGAATCTCAGAGATCCTTCGGCCTGCGGCCTCAGGATGACGCGCCGCCCCCGGCCCTCCTCGTCTTCGGCGGCTTCCACAAAGAGCGGATTAAAGAGATTCTCCACAAGCAAGGTTACTCCTTCTTGGTCGTGTCTCCCAAAATCACCCAAATCGACCCCCGACATCAGGGCTATTACAAACGCTTGATGTCCGTTGGCCGTCATCCCTTTGAGGTTCCCTTGAGCGTCGCTCAGGCTGCTAAGACCCAACCCGTTTATTCCCTGCCTAATGGGCACGCCGAAGTCCGAGCAGTTTATGAAGGAATACTTCGTCTTGGCGATAAACCACTGCCCATTCTCTTTTCCGAACTGGAAAGAGAATTGCCGAAAATTGCCGGACGTTTACCCCGCCCCCCCCGCCGCGCCGAGGTGCGGGCGAAGACGGAACTCATAAAAGATTTGAATCTTGCCGTGGAGGCGATTAGGACAAATCGATACGACATCTTCCCACTCCATATGATCCGTTCTGCGGTTCGCAGTTTGGAAGATGAAGAGGTGAAGCCTGCGATCGAAGCCCTGATTCGGGTTCTTCGAAGCCCCCCTCAACCTACTCCCGAAAGCCCGCAACAGGTGATTCGATTCCGCAAGAAAGCCGAGCTTCCGGCAGAAGAGTCAAAAGATCCGCGGACACGAGCTGCCAGCGCCTTGTTACTGATTGCCAACGTTGTCTCTTTTGAGACCATTCGACCGGCGGTCAGGCCTTTGGTAGAGCTTCTTATTTCAGGAGATCTTCGTAAGTCCCCCTACAAGGATGCTCGTCAGGCCCTTTTGGCGATTGGCCACTCTGCAGTGCCTGGGCTCCAGCGTGCGGCTCAGACTTATGCCCAAGGATATCGTGGGATCCTCAATCCCCTCATCCGAACTGTCCAGTCTAGCCCCGACTTTCGAGATAGGGAAAAAGTCACCGTTCGTTCTTTGAAAGAATTGGAAAATCAAATCTTAAACTTGATGAAATCCTATAGTACCCATGCAGGCGGGGTGGGGGTGAACGGGATTGAAGTCAAAAACCGCTACGGCAATAAATTTTATTTGACTCTTAGAGCGACCAGAGAAATACCTCGTGCCGCAAAGGCTGTATCCGAATTTTTGGATCACCTGACTCGCATTCATCAGCTCGATTCAAAGGGCCAATACTCATTCGTCCTTAATTTCAGAAGGGTTCCTTTCCAAGCCGTGATCTCGGTCGAAGAATTAGGAGAAGCACTTCAGAAAATTGAGATCACGATTCCTGCTCTAAAGCCTCTTAAGAGGAGGGTAAGCTCCAATGAAGAATTAATCGGGTTTCTTGGCTCTAGCCGAGGCCTAGGGAAGTCGTCTTTTATTTATCTCATGGGTCCTGAAGATGTGGTTCGAGTGATTCCCGGCGGGATATTTGAACAGTCCTCCACATCAGTAGATTATGGTGAAAAGTTGCTGAGCAGGGTCGAGAGAATAGGAGTAATTTCTGGCGAAATTGATCATGCCGGGCTTAAGCCACCTTATTTTTTGCGGAGCGCGAACGATGGGAAGAATAATATTCTTTTGATTAAGTCTGCCCGCCGCGCCGAGGTGCGGAGAGTGATTCAGAGGATGTGGAGGCCGTCCGGTTCCAGTAAAATCAGTTTTCCCTTTAATCTTTTTGGAGAAGTGGAGTGGAGGAGAGTTTTAAGTAAAGGAATAACGCAGGCAGGTGTCGCCGGATGGACTCTGACAACAGCAATTCCTTTCGTTCGGGAAGCAGGAAACCGCCGAGCATCGGTAAAATCTTTATCGCGAGACAGGAGAAGCCGCCGAGTCTTGACGGCCAGTTGGTATACCGCGCCATTTTTGATTCCCTTGGGAACCTGGATTACATCCTGGTCTTGGCTTCGGAGAAAATGGACGATGTCGATATCGAGATCTTCATCGACAAGAAATCGAAATTTAGGTCTGGGCAAGGGGGATGAATTCTTCTTCTTGAACGCGCAGAAGCAGGTAATGGAGGGCGGCCTGGACCGCCTTGCGATTCAGAGAAGGGAAACCCTTGAGGATATCATCGATCGTCATGCCGGCTTCCAGGTATTCCAGAACAACCGTAATGGGTATACGCGTACCTCGAAAGACGGGTCTTCCGGCCTGGATCCCAGGGTCATAGGAAATGTAGCGCCTCCAACCGTTCTCAAGCTTCATAACGAAAAGAAGCGTAACATACCGCCCGGCATCGGTCAAGAAAGGGCCCCCTACGCTAAATCCCGCCGCGCTGAGGTGCGGGCCAGTGTGCCTCCCGAAGAGGGGCCCTATCTGGGTTATCAGGAGTTAGGTTTGCAAGCCACAACACGCGATGAAGAGGCAGTCGTCACGGACCAAATCAAACAGAAATTGATCGAAAAATATCCTGACTTGATCAAAGCTTGGGGGTGGTCAATAAAAGATAAGCCGCTCACTTATTACGTACTCTTTGATCCAACTTTTCCAGATCCCGCTAAGGAAAGCGAACGATTTAAGCGGCTCCTTGAAAAAATGCTGGGCGGACTTCCTGAAGAAAGCCAAAGACAGTTTCTCGAACAATTTAACTCTTCTAATCCCTTTGTTGTTGCAAAAGTAAGTTCCGCTTCATCATTTGTAGCAAACCCCCTTCCTAATGGATTTTTAGGAATCAGGCATGACGTCTTTGCCGGCGATCGCGATTTTCTTCACAATCAGATTCGTCAATGGGTAGCGAATAATTCCACTTTCTCGCAGGTTCTTCTTCGCCGTCTCGAATCCTTTTCAATCGAAGAATTACAAGATGTCCTTCTGGAGGTCGAGGAGAGACGCGAGATCGTCCACCAACTTCTTCTTGGAGAACGCAAAGAACTCTCATCCTTCAGCAAACCTCGTTATGTTTCCCCAGATGCCAGCTATGAGGAAGTCCGCCGCACGCTAGAGAACCTTCGTCCGTCCGACGCGTTTATTTATGATTATGTCACTGAACATGCAAAGTACTTCTTAAATCGTAGTGATCTTTTAGAAGAAATTCTTAGCACAAAAGAACCGCAAGAGGAGGAGTTAAAACGGGTAAACGATGCCATTGAAGCCATCTTCAGGGAGTCGCCCCCTCCTCATCCTTTTAATGAAGAACCTTTCCGGAGCACCATCCTTGGATTGTTAAAAGCGCGTTACATAGGAACGGTTGGAAAATGGGGTGATACGGAGACACGGCTCCAATTACGCTCTTTGAAAATAGACTCCCAAGGCCTGAGATATCGTCTGCCTGATTTTTGGATTGACCTCGCCATTCTTCTCACCACAGGATATTTTTGGGATGATGATCATAAACAACGGGTACTTACAGACTTTCGCAACTTGAAGAGTGCGGAGGTCTCAGGAGATGATTTTCTTCCCATTGAAGATCTGATTCACCGGGAACAAAACGAAGCCCAGAAAGAATATCAAGCGGCGCTTCAGAAGGTGGGGGAAATTCAAGAGCACCCCACACTGAAGGAATTTTTAGACCAGATCAAACCCGCCTACGCCGAGCTTGGATTTAGTCCCGAGTTTATCGACACTCTCTTTCACCTCACCGCTCCTTTGTGGGACAAAAGCCCACCTTCTGGAATGCTTCAATCGGAAGCGGAGCTGAATTTCCAGACCGAAGTCATGCGTTGGCAAGATCAGCTTAGGTCGCCAGACGTGGCTTTTCGTAGGAGGATCCAAGAGCAACTTATGGGATTGGGACCTGATACTCCGGAGAGGGTTATTTATGACTTATTAACAGAGTATCCTTATCTTATTCCGAGATTTGTTGGTTTTCTAAACGATCCTGATCCAGAGTTCAGAAAACATGTAGCCGAGATGATGATCCTTCTTATCGGAAATCGTGCCGTCGGTTTTCTAGAGGAAACGAAGCCTCTCCCTCAAGCTCTCGAAGCGCTCTTTTGGGGATATATGGAAATGGGGTGGCGTCTCTTGGAAAATCCCCCCTCAGGCCATGAGGAAGTGCGATTTTATGACCGAATGTGGGGCTGGTCGGAAGTAGCGTATCATGCTTTGGAAAGACTTAAGTTTGAGAGAATCGAAAGATCTGTCCGGCTTGATGAAGCAAGACAGAGACGAGATTTTACAACCTATACACTTTTTCCAATCGGAAGTCAGGAACATCGGCTTCAACCTGAGCGCTTTTTCCTCTCCTTGCGTCACGGTAAATGGGCTACCTCACAACTTGTTGATTATCTTACTCGCCGAGGAAGTCCCTTCGAGCTTAATCCATCCCAATTTCCGCAAGCAATTTCTACGATTTTGGATATCCTTGAGTCTCGTTTCGACAAAGAATCTTTTGTCACGCAAGGATCCGTTCTCGAATTCTTATCTCAGTTAGAAAATCGCATTCCCACACTCAACCCTCCGATTCCAACGGACACTTCTCAGAGACTTTTTAACATTTCTCATAATCTTCAATCGCGGCCTCGCCGCGCCGAGGTGCGG
>CAZUJQ010000125.1:0-5988 GCA_964620805.1 uncultured Planctomycetales bacterium
CCGTATAGCCCTGTTTGTAAGCTGAAATTCTTCTGTTTCGTAGTTAAATCGAATATCCAAATCTTTACCCTTAAAATCTTTTCCCCCAAAAACAAGTTTTAGCGATGTGAGCCGTTGCTGTCCATCCAAGACAAAATGCACTTTCCCCCCGAGAGAATCCTTAGCTTTCTTTGCTCCCAATGCTCTTGATACGGGGTTATCCTCTGTTTCCCAAAGCATAATAGCCCCGGCTGGATAATCGTGATATAGGGATTCGATTAAATCTCTTACTTGGGGTCGATTCCAAACATAACCTCGTTGGATTTCGGGAAGAAGCAATTCCTCACTACGAACCATTTCAACTAAGGAAATTACCTTTTTGGCGGTAGGTTCCATCAATTACCTCAACAAAGAATTTATGGTTAGCGTAAATGTTATTGAGAAACATTATACTTTGCTATAAAATGGGAGTCAATGAAATCAATCCGAGGGATAATCGACCATGCTTAGTTATACCGAGAAATTAGATATACTCGTCCGAGCAATTATAGACGCCATAAAGAATAATCGGACTTATGCGAATCTGAAAAATATATCTATTTTCAAGCTGGATGTATCTATGGGGAGTGGGCTTGCATTCATTGGCCGAAAGGAAGCACTCAAAATCCTTGAAAAACTGCAGTTTAACTATGGGATAATTGAACTTTTAGAATGGAATTATCCTTCACGCACTATCTCGAAGACAATCCTCGGGCATTATGAAATCGATGAAAAAACTGGCAAGAAAACATATATTCCGATAGAAAATCCACAACCAATAAAGACATCCCAGCCTGACCCTAACGCCATCTATTTATGTTTAAAGCCAGAGTTTGAGAATTGGCATTATTTGACTATGAGAACCACTCCCTGAATATGAACTTAGAGCGAGGTGTGAAAATATGAAAACAAACGTCAAGAATGAACTCATCAAAAGGAAGTTTTTCCGGCGATTGCAAGAAGCCGAAGGCTTGGCAGACTCAACCATCGACTGCATAAACAGAGCAATCGTGCTCTTTGAAGACTTCACAAAAAATGCTGATTATGCCAAGCTCAACCCGGATAAAGCCATCGCCTTTAAGAAATGGCTTGAAAAACAGTCTTTGTCCGTATCAACCCGGCACGGACATTTGCGGAGCCTCGTCAAATTCTTTGCTTGGCTTTCAGGTGAGCCCGGATACAAAAGCAAAATTTCATTGGATACCGTCGCCTACTTGAAGTTGTCCCGGAAAGATGAACAGATAGCAAATCAATACACAATGCACGATTTCCCGGCAGTTGAGTATGTCCGCAAAATTGCCGACTCAATAGAAATCAACAACGAAATCGACCTGCGTGATAGGGCTATGATTGCTTTTGCCGTTCTAAGCGGAATACGCATTAAGGCATTAGCGACCCTTACACTTGGCTGTTTCAATGAGGAAACTTTGCTTATCAATCAAAATCCCCGGCAAGGCGTTGAAACGAAATTTGCCAAGCATATCCTGACGACCCTTTTCGTTTTTGACAAAAAATTGCTCGAATATGTAATTGAATGGGTTAAACATCTGCGGTCAAAAGGATTTGGCTCCCAAGCCCCGCTATTCCCCCGGGCAAAAGCCGAACATGGCGAAAACAGCCTGACTTTTACGACCGCTCAGGAAGTTGTTCCGATTTTTTGGAAATCAACAGGACGAATCAGGGATGTTTTCAAACGCCGAGCCGAAGAAGCTAACTTGCCCTATTTTTCACCCCACACTTTCCGAAGCACGGCGATTGACTCCGCATTAAAGTCATGTAAAAACGGTGCGGAAATAAAAGCCGTCAGCCAGAATGTCGGACATGAACACGTCGCTACAACCCTGCAATCATACGCAAATTATGACCCGATGACGTTATCGGGGATGATTAAACGGCTCAACTATGGCAAAACCGAAACAAATGATAAACAAGATAATCCTTGAACACTCTTAATATAACGCTATACTATGCAAGAAAGGACAAGCCACATGCCGGACCTCATCAAACAACTCGAAACATACCGCCTCGAAAACAAGATTTCACAAGAAGAACTTGCCGAAAAATTGGGCGTTGCCTTCTCAACCGTCAACCGATGGCTCAACGGCAAAGCTCAACCTAACAAGATTCAAAGCTATCACATTGAAAAACTTTTGCATAATCATCCTAAGGAGCAAATGAAATATGCCCATAATTACAAAAGAACAAATTGATAATAGACGATACTGGATAGACGAAATTAGCCGTGTAAGCGGAAATTTTGGTTTGGATTCTGACAAAATCGAACAAGAACTTTCAAAAGAAGTCAAAGATTCAAAAACAATTAGCCTTTTAGGACATTTGAGGCTGTGCGGTGTCATCCCAGAGAAATATGGACACGACACGAGCGAAGAAAAATTGTATTCAAAGTATACTGACATCGTAATTCACGAGGCTTTTAAGGCGATAGGGTTCAATAGTCTTGTTTTACGGGTGCGAGCAGATGTTGCAGATGTTGAATGTGTGAATGACCAATACAGCTTCGTAGCTGATGCAAAAGCCTTTCGATTGAGCAGAACTGCCAAAAATCAAAAAGACTTTAAGGTGCAAGCTATGGACGGATGGAAGCATGGGAAACCGTATGCGATGATTGTCTGCCCTGTTTATCAACTTCCAGCTCAAACAAGTCAAATCTATCAACAGGCAATATCGAGGTCAGTCTGCATAACAACTTATTCCCATTTAGCTGTGTTGGTTAGATATGCACTATTATCAAATCAAAAGAAAGCAATGATAGCTGTTCATGAAATGTTCAAAACACTTGAAACGTTAAACCCATCAAAAGAAGCAAGTAACTATTGGCAAGCGTTAAATCGTAACCTTTTACATCACGACAATAAAATTACTTCGTTATGGTCTAATGAGAAAAAAGCTTCGGTGGAATCAATCGACATTTCCAAAGAGGAAGCCCTTTCATTTTTAGCGTCAGAAAGAGAAAGAATTATGCGCTTATCGAAAGATGAAGCAATAAAAGAAGTGCTTAAATCGAGGAAAATTGAGAACAAAATCCGTGCCGTAAAATGTGTTTCTGATAATGGACTCCTTGAGGCAAAGTAAAATATGAACGATAATTTTCTGGACAAAATTACTTTCGGCGACTGCCTTGAGTATATTCCGAAGTTAAAAGACCAATCCATTGACCTTTTCTTATCAGACATTCCTTATGGAATTAACCTTGACGATTGGGATGTGCTACATAACAACACAAATTCTGCACTATTAGGAAACTCACCAGCACAGAATGGCAAGTCCGGCTTCAAACGGCGAGGCAAACCAATCAATGGCTGGGCTCAATCCGATAGAAACATAGGTCTTGAGTATCAAGAGTGGTGCGAGAATTGGGCGAAAGAAACATATCCCAAAATGAAGAATGGGTCTTCCCTGTTTGTTTTCGGTGCAAGAAGAACCATCCATAGAGTTATAAACGCTTTCGAGAATAGCGGATTTCTTCTCAAAGATGTCCTAAGCTGGAAAAAGAAATCCGCCCATCACAGAGCCCAAAGAGTTAGCATTGTATTTGAGCGTCGAGGGTTAAAAAAAGAAGCTGAGAAATGGAAAGGCTGGCGACTTGGGAATTTAGCCCCAATATGGGAACCCATCGCATGGTTTGTGAAGCCGTATAAAATTGGGGGCACTATTGCCGACAACATACTTGAAAATGAAGTCGGAGCGATGAATATCGAAAGCTGTTTGATACAAGGGTCAAGCCCAACAAATCTACTGGAATTTGGTTTCAAAAATAGCGAGAAACGATTGCACGAAGCACAGAAACCCGTTGACTTAATTGCCTACTTAATAAAACTTTCCACTCAAGAGAACCAAACGGTATTAGACCCCTTTATGGGAAGCGGAACTACGGCGGTTGCCTCGAAGGAATTAAATCGCCATTTCATAGGGTTTGAAATAAACAAAAAATTTTACACTGATTCGATGAGTCGTTTAGCTAAAGAATCACACAACAAAAACAATAGACAAACCCAGTCAGAACTGCTTGAGCATTAACATGAAAAATACTGCTAAGTATTTTCCACTATACAAATTTCTGAAAAGAAAAAACAGCAATCTTATACGTCTTACGAAAAAACAAATTCGTGAAATTCTTGGATTTAATTTGCCCAAAAGCTCCGAAACAAACACATGGTGGACAAATAGCCCAGAAAATGGACATTATCATGCTTATGCTTGGGTTGACGCTGGTTTTGAGGCAAAAATTTCAAACAACATAATTACTTTTGTAAAACAACAATAGTTATGAACCAAGCCCTTCTCTACGTCCGGGTTTCAAGCAAAGAGCAAGAAAAAGAAGGCTGGTCTCTGGACGCTCAAGAGAAGCTCGGCATAGAATACGCCCTTCGTCATAACCTCAAAATCGTTAAGACTTGGAAGGTTCAGGAATCAGCTTGGAGCAACAAAAAGGAACGGGTTGCCTTCAACCAGATGATTGAATATGCCAAAAAGCATGACGAGGTCAAGAACATCATCTTTGACATTACTGACCGCATGACCCGCAATGATTTCGATAAAATGAAAATCATTGACCTCATCAAGGACTTTGACAAAACCATCCACTTTTCACGCTCCAACAAAATCATCAATAAAAATTCCGGATCCGAAGATATTTTCATGCTCGACATTGAGGTTGCTGTCGCCAAGAAAATGTCGAACGATATTTCCCGCAAATCGCAAATGGGTATGCTTGAAAAAGCCGAGCAAGGGTTTTACCCTTCCACCGCCCCGTTCGGCTACCGCAACAATAAAATCACCCGCCTGATTGAACTTGACCCGAATGATGCTCCCTTTGTCAAAAACGCCTATGAGCAGATGGCGACAGGCAACTACTCAATCGCCATGCTTGCCGACTGGCTTTTTGAGCATGACTTCAAAAGCAAAGGCGGAACAAAAATTTACAAGAGCGCTTTGGACAAGGTGCTCAAAAATCCAATCTATCATGGCGTTTTCCGTTGGAGAGGCAAACTGTATCAAGGCAACCATGAAACCATTATCACCAAGCAACTCTTTGATGAGGTGCAAGCGGTCTTTGAACGGAAAACAAAACCCTACAAGACCCGTAAGGGCTTTGCGTTCAACAACCTCTTAAAATGCGGAGAATGCGACTGCAAGGTTTTAGGTGAGGAAAAGAAACATCGGTATATCTACTATCATTGCAGTTTTTCAAAAGGTCGGCACAACGGAATCGGCTACATCCCGGAGAACCGCTTGGCAGAAATGTTTTTGCCCTGCGTTAAAGCAGTGACTCTGCCGGATGATAAGATTGACTGGCTCAAAGAGAACTTCCGTCAACGCTATAAAAACACGGCTCAAACAGCCCAGAACAGGCTTCTAAGGCTTCAAAGCGAGCATGACAAGGTCAATACTCGATTAAGCAAACTCTATGACCTAAAACTCGACGGCGGGATAAACGAGGAAATGTTTGCCAGCAAGGAAAAAGAATTTCAAACGGAGTTGATGACGTTGAAAGGACAGCTTAATTCAGTCGAGAAGGTCAACCCGAACTTTTACGAGGACGGCTGTAAAATCCTCGAACTCTCTAACCGCTTGTATCCGTTATACGTTAGGTCAAATCACCAAGAAAAAGCCCATTTACTCAAGCTGATAGCCTCGAACTACCGGCTAACTGATGTAAGTATAATCCCCACAATAAGAAAGCCCCTCAGCTTTATAGCCGAAGGGCTCTCTCGTTCACAATGGCTCCCCCGCGAGGGCTTCCTGCTCCGCTCAAATGTTTCCGTTCGCCTTTGGCTCACTTCACGTTTGAGCTTCGCAGGACAGGCGAACCTGTGCTTCGCACAGGTTCTTCGCTTCTTTACAGGAAATCTAAATTTTGCGGAGCGCCCTAACGGGCACCCCGCAAAATTTAACTCCCCCGCGAGGGCTCGAACCTCGGACCTAGTGGTTACACTTAACCCGATATTG
>CAZUJQ010000126.1:0-5921 GCA_964620805.1 uncultured Planctomycetales bacterium
CGGCAGACAAAACAAACCCCGCTAAAAAGAATCCAACAACCAGCGCTAGGACGGCTTGCCCTGAGAAAGCATTCAGACTGTCACCTTTTGTTTCCCTTGAACCACCGACCTCCTGCAGATCTCCAAACACTCGGAGACGAGGCGTATCCGTGGAAGACTCAAGCTTCATAATATAAACATCATCCCCATGAGGAACTTTAATTTTATCGACAACATGATACCGGCCCAGCGTGTCTCCTTTCTGCAATACTTGGTCAAAGAACGGCACGGCCATGATCTGAATGCCTTTTTTGGCGGTCATTTCTAAAATCTTCTCGGGGGTTGGGGCGTACCAAGGCGAGTGTTGATCAACGGTCAGTTCTATGCCACGGCTTCTGAATTTTGCTTCAAGTTCCGATTTCAATGCCCAGATACCATCTCCCGTTGATCCGATTACAGTTCCTGAAGGAAGATTCATTTGTAAGATCGCCGCGTTTACTCCTCGCCAGTCTCCCCAAGATTTAAGCCAAAGCCGGGTGACGCCGCTGGCCTGTCCAATGATAAGCCCTACGACCAGAACCCCGGCCAACATCTTGGGCCAACGGTGCTGCGCCCACACCTCAAACAATCGGTTCCATCGCGCGACAATGATTCCCATCAGAATGGAGGCAAACATCATCGTCACTGTCAAATTCTGATCCAGCGTTAAATGATATCCGGTATAAATATGGTAGATTAAAACAAGGCCGGCCGCGAACGCAAGAAAGATGAGATGGACTAGACTCCAGAGGTTTCGGACAGGTAAGGTGCGCCTTGCTAACAAAAACAGTCCAGCCAGCGAACCAAGGCCAACAACGATGCCACCTGTTCTGGTTAAAAATCTTGTCCAAGCGTTGCTAAGACCGGCAGCGCTCGTGCCCGCATTTCGAATAGCCGCCATCACGTGATCCCCGTCGAGCCACCAATACACGCCTAAGAATGCAATCAAAGGAATAACAAAACCCCAAATCACCTTCCTGAGTTTTTGATTCTGATAACCTGAATAAAGAGCAAACATTATGGCCACCCCTGTAAATGGCAGCAAGAAAAACCGGGTAACGAATGCAGCCACTACAAGCAAGGAAGATAAAACGAGCCGCCGACCCGAATTTCTCTCGATCCCCTGGATGAGCTGCCAGAATCCGATTGCATACAACATAAAAGCCATGGTATAGTACGTCGCCATCTGGCTGACGATGAGCGCGGGTATAGATAAAGCGAAAATCAAAGCGGCCATGAAGGCCACGCGCTTTTGCTGATCAACTCCTAAGAGCTGACGTCCAAAGAATTCCGCCATCTTATAAACGAAACCCACCGTGATCGTGCCGAAGATTGCCGCGACGGTCCTGGCTCCCACCAGACCTCCCACCTGATGAAAATAATAAGAAATCATCGGCCACAGATACGCATTGCCGGTCAGATAAAAGACATTCCCCAATTCTTTAACGATCGAATGAAACGATTCATCAATAAACGGCCCGTTGTAATCGAGCCCGACGATCCTCACAAGAAACGCCAGCGCCACGATCACGGTCAAGTACCAATCCATCCGCGCGGAGCCTTTGATAATCCATGCCACCCCAAAAACCACCAGCGCCATCACCAAACTTAAAATTAAAATCTCCGATGGGCTTAACGCCAACAAGAATTCCTCCGATGGTTCAGCGGCCGATTCATCGACAGGTATAGCTTTAGGTAATATTATGGTAAATATCGTTCCCCTGTTCGGCCTTGAGTCAATGACAATACTGCCATCAGCAATAGCTGCGATCTCCCAAACTTCAGCCAGACCAATCGGAACCCGTCCACTCCTCTCCTCAAGCGTGAAGAGACGAATCAGGCCCTCTGATCCTGAGGTAAAGTAGCCCGCAGGAATTCCCGGCCCTTGATCGATAACGGATATCTGTAATTGACGACTCGCCTGAAGAGTGACCAGCCTGAGATGGACTAAGGTTTTCCCTGAACTATTCCGCAGCGCATTGGCAACGAGGTTATTGATTAACGATAAAAATCGGACAGGGGACATGGTGACCTGCGTATTAGGATCGAGTTCTTGGTCGTCAATGACCAAACGTAGACCGTGGAGTGCCACTAACCGTTGCTTAATTTCGGAGAACATGGCCATGGCTCCTTCAACGTTCTTCCCCAGTGCTAATTGGGCCCTGTCACGGGCAAACTCACGGACCGATACAAGGTAATCTCTCAAAATAACAAATCGCCTCTGTGCTTCTTGGCGTTGACTTAAGGGAAGCTGCTGAATGCTTGCAGATAATGTTTCCCCCAAGATGAATGCGGTTAAACGATCAATGCCTTCAAAAGCTTCTGCAATCAAGCCGGACAAACGCTCTGCCGCAGCGAGGCGATCCTGTGCGACACTCCACCCGTACTGATCGGCTTCCTCTGGGATGCTCTTAAAAAGGTTGTAAAGCGCCTCTACCTCCGTTCGCCGTGAACTTAAGTCAATATGGGGAATAGAGTCGGCAACGTAAAATATTCCGTCAAAAGCTCCATGACCACTTGAGCTTTGATGTGCGAAACTGAATGCGGAAATATATGCTGAACGGAAATAGTCGGATCGGCGCTTCAGTTCATCCCGAGGCCTCAGTGGTCCTAAATGACTTCCTTGCTTCCGCCAGAACTTCTCAAATATGGCGCGTAAGCGCTGCCAAAGCGAAGGTCTCTCTACAGCGGGCACTTTTCCTCCATCCGATGCTCCCTCTGGCCCTTGCGCCGCCATCGCCAAAACCACCGGCGCCAAGGCGCCCAAAAACCAGAGCGCCTTCGCCGTCACAACCCAAAGCAGAGCCAGAATCCCGGTGAGTTCTCCAAGGGTGTACGCCCCCAGGGGCCAACCGCCTTCAATATATCTTCGGTCAGTCACAAATGCCAAAATATCGGGTTGATTAAACAAAGGAGCAGCCATCGGATGCCATCTGCGGCGCTCAAACATCATTTGCACTGCGGATTCTTGCTCCGCATTCATAATAGCCTCAATCATTTTCCCGCGAAGATCTTGCGCCATGGCCGGATAGAGCTCGAATAACAGAATGGCTTTAAATATTTTCTCGTTCAGTTGTCCCGCTGGAGAGACGGCAGACCTGAAGTAATCGGAAAAAGCCATCAAGTGGTTAAGGAGTCCTGGCTCTCTTACTTGATGAGCCAGCGAGTCATAGACGCTCGCATTAAATCCTCGTCGAATAAGGAATTCAAACATAAGCTTAAACGACGGGTTGAACTCTATCTCCAAGTGCAATGCCATTACCTCATAGGCGTATTGGAGTAAGTCTGGATCAGTCAGATCGCCGTTGACCTGCCGGTAGTGCCTTTCAAAGCGGTTAAAGCGTTCCATTACACGATCAATACGGTCTGGGGTTTGCCTATACTCATCTATATGAGCTCCCTCCTTAAGGATGATACTGGCAAAGATATCGCGAATGAACTGCTCATCGAACTGTTTTCCAAAAGCATCCACAACATCCGGTTGCAGTTGAGGTATAGCCATCAAACGCCTAAACCTAACCGCAGAGGGAACATTGACTCCGGTTGGTAGCCAGACATCCTGCAACTCAGTGCTGTTCCACGTCGTTCGGTAGACGCTCAGTAATCGGACCGTTTCCGTTTCTCTCGCATCAGATTGAAGTTCGGTCGTGATCCTGTCGATCATTTCCAAGACTCTGTTATATCTTGTCGCCTGCTCTGTGGCTTCCTCCAAGCTTTTCAAAAGAAGCTGAATTGCCTTGCCTGTGCCCTTGAGACTCGGGAAGCGTCGCACTAAAACTCGCTGCTTTGCTCCGCGAGATCCCTGCGATACAATCTGTTGAACAGCGATAAGATTTCCCTCCGTCATCAACCCTTCTGGAATGCCGGCCTGACGCAACACCGTCTCAATGGCTCGAAGGATTCGCTGAACTCCCGCATCCTCAGCATGGGAGCCCTGGCCCATCGCCATCCCCATCACCGCAATCACCGCCAGAATCATCAAAACCCCCCCCCACCCCGCCATCATACCAGCCATCCCCGCGATGAGCCCTACGCCAATCAGTTGAAGAACAAGCCCTACGCCATACGCCATAAACCATACGCCGTACCCCACCAGCCCCTCCACCCCGACGACCATCCGCACCTCGGGCGAGTCTTCGCCGAATTCGGGCTGGGCTGCTTGCAAAATTTCCCAGTTGTTGATGATCCCATCGGGATTAAACTCAATTGTGATCCGGTGGTAATATCGGCCTAAAAGCTGATCGAATCGCAAAGCATCATTTTTCTCCTCTTCGGTGTAGGTATGCGGATCAGACAAGCCAGGATTGCTAGCCTTGCCATCTTCCTCTAATTGTTGGAAGGCCCGGTTCCAGTCAACGCCGTCTCTGGGAACATAGACCCTGCCTTGGAGGGAAAAGTTAATTACCAGCTGTGGTGCGAGTCCTTGCTTTCGATACCCTTCTGAATAATTCCTGCCCAAATGGGTCACATCAAAACGGGATAAGATCGGTAGGAATTCCGTGGGATGGAAATGATAATGCAGGAGAGATTCCAAATTCTCCTCCGAGGTTTCCTGCGGACTTCCCACATGTCCCATCTGGTAAATAAGTCCTGAGAAGCGATCAAGGACGATGAATTTTATACTCAATGACAATGCAGAAAAGCGTAATGGCCCACTGATATCCTGCACAACCGTTCCGTTATTCTCCACCGCAAAAAGATTCGTAACTCTTAATTGACCCTCGGCCAACTTTATCTTCAATCGCCTCATGACCCATTCCGGTAAAGGAATCTCCTGCCCTTGATCGAGAACACGGAAATCTCCTATCAATGATTTGGGCTCATGGGGATCCCCTTGGACTCTGAGGTTGAAGGAAGCTAATCTTTTATAGTTTTCAATGCGCAAAACTCCCTTGCCTCGAGGCCCTGTGGCATAAACTCGAGACCTTTCCTCTGATCCGAGAGGATAATCCAGAACCAAAATCGTTCCTGCTTCAACATACCCCGCTTCCAAACCTCCCACGCGGATGCGTTCCACTGTCTTAATTTGCCATTGTTCTCCCGGATAAATAAGATCGTGTATCGTAAGTTCCTTAGCTAATTTCTCTCTCATGATGTCGGATTGAATGACCTGAAGGGTTTGTTGAATCTTGGCCGAGGAATCATTGTATTGCGCCAGCGCCAAAGCGATGAGGCCGCCGAGCGCCATCCCCCAAACCTCCCAGCTTGCGAGGCCGAACCCGAAAGCATACTGTTCCTCCACCGACCGCGACTGGAATTTCTCCTCCTTGACATCAATCCTTAAGGATGTTAAAGTTGAGTACAAAAGGAGGTGAATCATGTCCAAGAAACGGTATGAATTTCCGGTGGTCATTGAACGAGATGAAGATGGAGTATATGTAGCCTCTGTGCCGTCGCTTCCCGGCTGCCATACGCAAGCCAAAACAGTCCCCACATTACTGGAACGAATCAAAGAAGCGATTTCGCTGTATCTGGAAGTTAAAGGAGATATCACTCCCCTCAAGTTCGTCGGCCTCCAGGAAATAGAAATTACTCGATGAGGCTCACTCTGCTTCCCCCCTCCGTTGTCATTAGAATCCTCAAAAATCTCGGCTTTGAACCTATCAGACAGAAGGGAAGTCATATTTTCTTCCGTCACCCCGATGGCCGAACCACTCTGATCCCTTTTCATAAAGGTGAAGATATTGGGAAGGGTCTTCTGAAACAAATCCTGCACGATATTGATCTGGACTGGCCAACCTTCATTTCTTACAAATAAAGGAACACTTACGAGCTGCTGTGTCTTATCCTTAGCGGGGGCGTAATAAACTCGATCTTCAAGCACCTCGACCATCGAGGGGGCAGCCGCCATCTCCGCCATCGCCAAAACCAAAAGCAACCCCTGCAGGAGAAGCATCCCCGCC
>CAZUJQ010000127.1:0-5915 GCA_964620805.1 uncultured Planctomycetales bacterium
GGGGCGATAGCCCCTATGGACAAGATAGTGCCGAACGCAGTGAGGCTTATCTTGCTATGGAGAGCATTGAGCAGTTTATGGGGAAGATGAGTTTTGCGAAATTTAAAGCCGAGGATAAGACATCCAGTGCGATTATACGAAAGCTGGAAATCATTGGTGAAGCTACAAAACAAATCCCTGAAGAGATAAGACAAAAATATTCTCAGATCCCCTGGAAAGAGATGGCAGGGATGCGGGATCGGTTGATCCATTTTTATATGGGTGTCGATTATAAACTCGTCTGGAGAACAATTCGAAAGAGGATTCCAGCGGTAAAAATCCTGATTCAGGGGATGCTAGAAGATCAGGCTGATCTATGAATCCTTATGATTGGGTAAGGTGGGGCTATCACCCCGACTTTCTAAGCTCGGGGTTTTTTACTGAAGGGGTCTCTTGATGAGTCAGAGGATGACCATTGATCAGATCTTAGACAAAAAACGCCGCGATCAGAAGATCACCATGCTCACCGCCTACGATTATCCTCTGGCCCGGCTTTTGGACGAGGCGGGAGTTGATATCGTTTTGGTCGGCGATTCCTTGGCGAATGTTGTTCTGGGCCTCGAGACCACGCGAGAAGTGGGGATCAATGAGATGATCCATCACGCCAAGGCCGTCAACCGCGGTGTTAAGAAAGCCATGCTCGTGGGGGACATGCCATTTAGCGCCTATCAGATCCATCCCCAAGAGGCAGTCAAAAATGCCCGGCGTTTCGTGGAGGAGGCCGGTTGCCAGGCCGTCAAGCTGGAATGGTTTGATCAGTGTTTGGATGTGACGCGGGATATTCTCCGCGCTGGCATCCCGGTCATGGGCCATGTGGGCCTAACCCCGCAGACCGTAGACCAGCTTGACGGTTTTAAGGTGCAGGGGAAGGATGCCCGGTCCGCCCGGGAGCTCATCCAGCATGCCCGGGATCTGGAAAAGGCAGGATGTTTCAGCCTCGTCCTCGAATGCATCCCGGATCGCATTGCCCAGACCATCACCCAGGAGCTCTCCATTCCCACCATCGGCATCGGTGCCGGGGTGCATTGTGACGGCCAGGTTTTGGTGACCTATGATCTTCTGGGGCTGTCGGAGCGTTTTCATCCCAAATTCGTCAAAGAGTATGTGGACTTAAAGCCCGTGATCCTTCAGGCCATCCAGCAATATAAAAAGGAAGTCCTTCAGAGCGAATTTCCTGATGGGGCCCACAGCTTCACCATGAAGAAGGAGGAGTGGGAGAAGTTGAAGCAAAGGGGTCACACCCCGCAAGGCGGGGTGTGACCCCTTCAAAAATCTTGCTTTTTAAAATATTTTCTATAGAATAAACTCCCATGCATAAAACGAATCAAGCGGATGTCCCCGCCTCCCGCAGTGTGCCCGGCCAGGGCAGCCCCCTCACCATGGAAAAGATCGTTTCTCTGTGTAAAAGACGAGGATTTATTTTCCAATCTTCCGAGATCTATGGAGGGCTGGGAAGCGCCTGGGATTACGGCCCTTTGGGCGTCGAGCTCAAACGCAATGTCAAAAATGCCTGGTGGAAGGCCGTGGTGCATGACCGCGAAGACATGGTAGGCTTGGATGCCGCCATCCTGATGCACCCCAAAGTCTGGGAGGCCTCGGGGCACACGAAAAGTTTTACGGATGTTCTCGTCGATTGCAAAAAATGTAAAAAACGTTTTCGGCAGGATCAAACTCAAAAGGAATGTCCTTATTGTGGGGCTAGGGATTTTACCGAAGGGAGGGCCTTTAATCTTATGCTGAAAACGCCTCTGGGAGCCGTGGAAGATGAGGCGAGCATGACTTATCTGCGCCCCGAGACCGCGCAGGGTATTTTTGTGAACTTCTCCAACGTGCTCGACACGACGCGCCGTAAACTCCCCTTCGGCATTGCCCAAATCGGCAAGGCCTTCCGCAATGAAGTGACACCGGGAAATTTCACCTTCCGCACGCGGGAATTCGAACAGATGGAGATCGAATACTTCACCCACCCCCAAGAGGCGGCGCAGTGCCACGAGCGCTGGATTGAGGAACGTTTCCAGTGGTATGTTGATCTCGGGATCAAAAAAGAGAATCTGCGTTTAAGGCGGCACCTCAAAGACGAACTGGCGCACTACGCCGCGGCCTGTACCGATATTGAATACAATTTTCCGTTTTCCACCAAAGGCGCCTGCCCGCCAGATGGCAGGCGGGGATCCGCCACAATTCAAGGCGGATTGGCATCCGCCACGTCTTGTGGCGGAGGCTGGTCCGAGTTAGAGGGCATCGCCAACCGCACGGATTTCGATCTCAAAGCGCATTCCCAGTTTTCCGGCAAGGATTTGCGTTATCAGGATGCCGTTACTCAAGAGAAATTTTTCCCCTATATCATTGAACCCTCGGGCGGGGTGGACCGCGCGGCGCTGGCCTTTTTGGTGGATGCCTATCATGAGGAGGACGTGAAAGGCGAAACCCGGGTGGTCTTGCGGCTTCATAAAAAGCTTGCTCCCGTTCAGGTGGCTGTCCTGCCGCTTTTAAAGAAAAACGATGGGATCGTCGCGTTGGCCCAAAAAATCAAAGAGGACCTTAAGAAGGACTTTGTCACGGTTTACGACGACACCGCCGCGATCGGAAAGCTTTACCGCCGCCAGGATGAGGTCGGGACCTTTTATTGCGTCACGGTCGATGTCCAGTCGCTGGAGGACAAACAGGTCACGGTCCGCGAGCGGGATACGATGGAGCAGGAGCGGATATCTATTGAAAGCTTAAAGTTGTATCTGAGGGAAAAGTTTGTTAAGTGAGTAAAATCACAAATCGCAATCACCAAATTCCAAACAATACCCAAAATACAATATCAAAACCCAATGTTTACAAGAGATTGCAGCATTAAATTTTGGTTATTGAAATTTGGAAATTGCTTGTGATTTGGAATTTGTGTATTGTAATTTTTACCGAAAGGAAGGGGTTTAGTCCAAATGGCAAAGACGAAGAAAACAACAGGCACATCCCGACGTAAATACGTCTACTCCTTCGGCGGCGGCAAAGCCGATGGCCGCGCCGACATGAAGGACCTTTTGGGCGGCAAGGGCGCCAACTTAGCTGAGATGGCCGGGCATAAAGATCTGCGCCTTCCGGTTCCTCCGGGATTTACCATCACAACCGAAGTCTGCACATACTACTTTACGAATTGCCGCAAATATCCGCCCGGCCTCAAAGAACAGGTAGACGACGCCCTGAGAAAAGTCGAAGGGCTTATGGATAAGAAATTCGGAGACCCTCAAAACCCCCTTTTGGTGTCGGTCCGTTCCGGTGCCCGCAAATCCATGCCCGGCATGATGGAGACGGTTTTAAACGTGGGCTTGACGGAAAAGACGATCACCGGCCTTATCCAGAAGACCAACAATCCGCGCTTTGTCTATGACGCTTATCGCCGGCTCATCACGATGTACTCGGATGTCGTCATGGAGAAGGCCGCCGGCCTTGAACCCAAAGACGGCAAAGGTATCCGTTCCCATCTGGAAGGGATCCTCCATCAGTTCAAAAATGAAAAGAAGGTCAAAGAGGATGCCGACTTGAGCACCGAAGATTTTAAAAAGCTGAGCGCTCTTTACAAAGCAAAGATTAAAGAAGTCCTGGGCAAAGAATTTCCCGATACTCCCGAAGAGCAGCTCTGGGGTGCCGTTAGCGCGGTTTTTTCCTCCTGGAACGGCAAACGCGCGGTGTCTTACCGTCGGATCGAAAGGATCCCTGATGAGTGGGGGACCGCGGTCAACGTCCAGAGCATGGCCTTTGGCAATATGGGGAATAACTCCTCGACTGGCGTGGCCTTCACCCGTAACCCCGGAAGCGGAGAAAATCAGTTTTATGGAGAGTATTTGATCAACGCCCAGGGCGAAGACGTGGTGGCCGGAATCCGCACCCCGGCCCCGATCAATAAGTATTCGCAAAGCGATCACAACAAGCATCTGCCGATCCTTGAGGAGCACGATCGGGGCGTCTATCGGCAATTGGAAGATATTCGTCGCCGGCTGGAGCGCCATTACCGGGATATGCAGGACATTGAGTTCACCGTGGAAGAAGGAAAGCTTTTCATGCTCCAGTGTCGCACAGGAAAAAGAAACGGTCTGGCGGCGGTGCGGATGGCCGTGGAGATGCTCAAAGAAAAACTCATCGGCAAAGAGGAAGTGATCCAACGCGTGACGTCCTCGCAGCTGGAAGAATTGCTCCATCCCATTATTGATCCCAAAGCCGAACACTCGGCAAAAATCTTGGGCAAGGGGCTCCCCGCCGGGCCGGGGGGGGCTTCGGGTCAGATTGTCTTTACCTCGGAGGAGGCGGTTTCCTGGTATAAAAAAGGAAAGCAGGTCATTCTCGTGCGGGAAGAGACGAATCCTGAGGATGTGGAAGGGATGCGGGCCTCCAAAGCCATCTTAACCAGCCGCGGGGGAATGACCTCGCACGCCGCGCTCGTGGCGCGGGGATGGGGCAAGTGCTGCATTGTGGGCTGCTCTGATATAGAAATTGATCTTTCCCAAAAACTCCTGCAGGTCAACGGTGCCACTTTGAAAGAAGGCGAGTGGATCACCCTAAACGGCACGAAGGGACGGTTTTATGCGGGGCGTCTTCCCATGATCGACGCCGCCGAAGAAAATCCCTGGTTTAAAGAGTTCTTAAAGATTTGCGATTCTCTTCGAAGATTGCGGATCCGCACCAACGCCGACACTCCTGCGGACGCGGCCAAGGCCCGGAGTTTCGGGGCCGAGGGCATAGGGCTTTTCCGCACCGAGCACATGTTTTACGGCAAAGGCTCGGAAGAGCCTCTGTTTAAACTGCGCAAAGTGATTATTGCTCGTAACGAAGAAGAACGAAAGAAGGCCCTGAAGGAACTCTTTCCCTATGTCAAAAAAGACATCAAAGACACCCTTGAGGCCATGGATGGATGTCCCGTCACCATCCGCCTTTTGGATCCACCCCTTCACGAGTTTGTTCCGCATAACCAAGAGCAACTCGAGGAACTGGCCCAGAGTCTTAAGATTTCCGTGGAAGAATTGGAGAAGCGCGCCGCGGCCTTAAAAGAAACCAATCCCATGATGGGCCACCGGGGGGTCCGTTTGGGCATAACCTATCCAGAAGTCACGGAAATGCAGATCCGGGCGATCTTCGAGGCGGCCATCGAGTTGATTAAAGAGGGCCAGAAGATTTTTCCCGAGATCATGATCCCGGTCATCTGTTCGGTGGACGAGCTCAAACATCAAGAGGAAATCACGCAACGGATTCATAAAGAAGTGTGCGACCAATATCATGTTCCCAAGATCGCACACTTCTTTGGGACCATGATCGAGGTGCCCCGGGCCGCTTTGACCGCGGATGAGATTGCCCACGTGGCGGATTTCTTTTCGTTTGGCACCAATGATCTAACCCAGATGGGTTTTGGCTTTTCCCGCGATGACATCGGAGGCTTTCTCCCGGACTATTTGGAGAAGCGGATTTTGCCGGACGATCCCTTTCAGACGTTGGATAGAATAGGGATCGGGCAGCTCATTAAGATGGCCGTCGATAAGGGCCGCTCGGTTAAAAAGGCCCTCAAGGTGGGCATCTGCGGTGAGCACGGTGGTGATCCGTCCTCGATTGAATTTTGCCATAAGGTCGGGATGGATTATGTAAGCTGTTCGCCGTATCGCGTTGCGATCGCCCGTTTGGCGGCGGCGCAGGCGGTATTGAATGTCCCACGAAAGAGAAAAAAGAGAACTTAAGATTACGAGGGATGTAAGACGTTAGACGTGAGACGTTGGAGTTGATTGTAAGGGAAAATTTAGTGGTAGTCAGTAATACGTCTTACGGAAATCTGCAGGTTTTTTAATATGGATCCTTGAGTTTGGCAAAATTTTCACGGTACGAGTTTAAATTTTACAATTGATTGA
>CAZUJQ010000128.1:0-5879 GCA_964620805.1 uncultured Planctomycetales bacterium
GCTTTTTCCGACGGGTTTCCTTACCGCGATGTTCCTCACGCGGCGCCTGGGCCCGCAAGGATACGGCCTGCTGACCCTAGCCTCCTCTTTTGTTGCCTGGGTCGAATGGAGCATTGTCTCGATGTTTGCAAGGGCCACGATCAAATTTGTTGCCGAAGCCCAAGATTGGCAATCAGTGGGGGCCGCGGTTAGAAAACTTTACCTTTTCGTGAGCGGTTGCGCCGCATCTTTACTTTGGCTTTTGGCTCCTCTCTTTGCAAAATTGTTCCACGAAGAAGTTCTGATTACTTATCTGCGGCTTTTCGCCCTCGACATTCCCATCTTCAGCTTGGCGTACGCCTACCGGAACATTCTCATCGGAAAAGGGCATTTCAGAGAGAGGGCGCTTTCCAGTGCGGGTCGGTGGATATCAAGACTCCTTTTTATCCTTCTCCTCGTAGAACTTGGTTTTTCAGTTCCGGGCGCAATTGTGGGGAATATTCTGGCCTCGGCGGTTGAATTGGGGATAAATCACTTTTATGTCCGTCTGCCGTTGGGACAACGGATGAATTTCCCTCTTCGCGAGTTGTGTGTTTACTCGGTGCCGCTTTTTTTGTGTGCGATCAGCCTGCGCCTTTTCAGTCAGCTGGATTTACTTCTCCTCAAGGCCTTGGGGGGCTCGGCCGAGTTGGCTGGAATTTATGGAGCCGCGCAGAACCTCTCGCTTGTCCCCGGGATTTTTTCAATGTCTTTTGCCCCGCTCCTCCTCTCCACCTTGACTCGGACGCAGGGGTTTGAAGGGGAGCTTTGGGCAAAGGAAATGGGGCGAAATGCGATGCGTCTGATTGTAGGGCTCTTACCTCTTGCCTCGATGGCGGCCGGGGCCTCCTCCGAAATCGTCAGCCTCATCTTTGGGCCAGGCTTTCTTCCTTCGGCGCCGCTTTTGGCCGTTCTGATACTTGGCGCACTGGCTGTTACAATGATCTCTGTGACCACCGCCATTTTGACCGCGGCCCACAAGCCTCGTTGGACTTTTGCGCTGACGGGCCCCCTTGTACCATTGGCGATTGCGGGTCATCTTTTGTTGATTCCGAGAATGGGCGCGATGGGTGCGGCTTTTGTGACCACCTTTTTGTCGGGCGCTGCCGCAGCCGCAGGTATTTTCTCCGTCTACCGTCTCTGGGGGATTCTTCCGCCGCAAGGGAGCGTTTTGCGAAGCGGAATTATTTCTTTGGCGGCTTACTTCCTCGCGCAATTCTGGCCCGCCCCGGGTCTCCTGATTTTTGTGAAAGCGCTGTCGATTACAGCCATGATCGGGCTTCTCTTCCTCTGGACTGGGGAATTCAAGAATGAAACAAAATCAGCTCTCCTTCTCAATCATCATCCCGACTTATAACCGCCCCGGACAGTTGGCGGCCTGCCTGGATTCTCTGACGCGATTGGATTATCCCAGTCATTTTTTTGAAGTCATCGTGGTCGACGATGGAAGCAAGATTCCTCCAGAAGCGGTGGTGGCGAGATTCCGAGAAAAACTTGACCTAACACTCCTCCTTCGGTCCCATGCAGGGCCCGCCTCGGCCCGTAACGTCGGTGCCCGCCGAGCACGCGGGAAATTTTTGGTCTTCACCGACGACGATTGCCAGCCGGCTGAAGATTGGCTGCAGAAAATTGAAGGCCACTTTAATGAAAATCAGACCCAAGCCGTGGGCGGGCCGCTCGTCGACGCTTGTTCCGACAATCCGTATTCAAAGACAAGCCACCTGTTGCTTGATTCCCTTTATCGTTACTTCAATCGAGAAGTTGGCGCGGCCCAGTTCTTGACGTCAAGCAACATGGCTTTCCCAGGAGAAAAGTTCAAGGAAATCGGGGGTTTTGACGAAAGTTTTCCCTTGGCCGCGGGAGAGGATCGGGAATTCTGCGATCGCTGGCGACATGACGGCCACAAAATCATGTTTGACTCGGCGGTACGCATTTATCATACGAAGCCGATGGCCTTCGGCTCTTTCTTCAATCAGCACTTCTCTTACGGTCGCGGAGCTTTTTACTTTCATCGGGCGAGAGGGCGTCGTACCGGTGATGGAATCAAAGTGGAACCCTTTTCTTTCTATTGGGATCTGCTTCACAGCCCTTTCGCCCAAGACGGTTTGCGCTCAAAATTTTTGATCTCCACGTTGCTTCTTATCTCGCAGGTCGCAAATGCCGCCGGATTTTTTTGGGAGGCGTTGAATTCAAAGAAGGACTTCCGTTGAAATTCAAGTGAATAAAAATCTGGCGATTCAAGAAATTGAGGAACGCCGATTTTTCTGGCCAGTCGTCTTTTTCGTTGCATTCTCCATTTTTCTTCTATTTGCTCTTCCGCGGATCAACCAATCCGTTGCCCAAGAAGACTTGCACAAGTTGCTTGCCGCGAAGGCGCTTTACAATCAAAGAAAAGCTTATGCGGACTCGCCCCATTTGTATGCGCGCAGTGTGGAGTTTGCCTTTCGTCTTTTTGGGGAGAGTGAGGAGGCGGCTCGGCTGCCCGGAATTCTTTCAGGGTTACTTTCCATCGCGCTGGTCTTCATCTTAATCAGGACCCTGATTCCCGAGGGGAAGACCAGCCGCAACCCTTTGGCTGCTTGGGGCGCTCTATTTTATGGAGCCACCCCCGCTGTGATCCAAGGTTCTGTCATTATCGATGTGGATAACACGATTCTTGTTCCTTCCATTCTTTTTCTTTTTTTGGCCGTTGCCAAGGTGGAACAGGAGAAGAAAGTCAAATGGTTCATTTTTCTAGCATTCGCCGTAGCGGTCGCGTTGTGGTGCCGCGTAACCACTCCGTTCGTCGTCGTTCTTTTGCTCTTATTTTATCTTTTCGTGGACCAAAATTCGTTCCGATTCAAAGGGGTTTCGGTAGGCGCCATTCTCTTGGGCGCCCTCATTTTTTTGGCGTCCTGGTATTTTTATTGTCAAACCACAGGCATGACCTTTTCACTGCCTTGGAACTATAGCCTTGAGGCGCTCAAAGAAAGGACGCACCGCACTGGAGCGCTTACCCCTTTTCGAGTGTTTCAAGACCTGGTTTATCTCACGCTGTGGCTCGGCCCGTTGACCGCGTTGCTTTTTTTCATTTTTGCGATCCGGAGGTTTCTCCCTTTTTTTAAGAAGCCGGGATGGAATCGCGAAGATATTTTTCTCGCGGGCAGCCTTGTAATTCTTGGGGGGTACACTCTTGTGGGCGGAGCCACTTTTGGCTTTCCCAAATATCATTGTCCCGGGATTCCACTGATGGTTATTTGGTTGGGGGGTACCGCTGGCCAACAAAGGATCGATCTTTCGCATGAGGGATTGCGTTTGAGAGACATCTTTTTTGTCGCCGTGGCAGCATTTTTGATTCAAATCTTTGTCGCAGGGGATATCCTTTATTTCCTGCGATACGAATGGCGTGAATTCTTAGCGTTTGGGTTGTCCACCCCTTCCGAGATATTTAAAAACTCGGCCGTGAGAATAACCCTCTATTTCTTTGCCCTGATAATTTTATTTTTGATCGGCCTAAGGTTTTTCTTCAGGAAAAACCCAACCTGGTTAGTGATGGTTATGTCCCTCGGGTTAAACCTGGGAATGGGTTTTCTGCAAAGCACTGCAGATTATCAAACAGGCTATGACTACGGGGCCAAAGGAGCCAAAGAAGCGGCTCGCTTTCTCCGGGATCGAGTTCCGGCAAAAAGCGTTGTCATTGCACCAAGGGAAATTTTTTACTATTTAGGTTACGATAAGTCAAATCGTGGGTGGTTGCCTCCAGAGGCACTTGAAAAACGTCTCAGGGATAGCAAGACCTCGGCGTTTGTCATCAGTGTCGTGGCCCAGACGGTAGATCAGATTCAAACGATTTCTAACGCCGATTCCCTTCAAAAGTTACTGCACCGCCAATTTGATTCTTTCACGGTGGGCAGCTTCAAAATCTGGATTCACAAGAAATAGCCAGGGCAAACTCTTTTAGAGAGTGAAACCTTCGTAATGTTCCCCATCTGCGATGAAGGCATTGAGAAGCTCTCCATAGAGAGTGTTAGCAAAAAGTGTCAACAACTTCGCGCAGTTAATCCCGAATGCTGTTTGCAAGCCAAAGGTTCTCAAACTCAGCCTTATATTTTTTGACAACTGATCGATTGGAGATCGAAACTAAATTTTCCCTGTTGCGAAAGGTCGCATTTTTTGTGTAGTTGTAAGAACCCGTAAAGGCAGTTCTTCCGTCTACAACCATAAATTTATTGTGTTGGGAGCCTGGTTGGGAATCTCGAAGAATTGAGATTCCATTCGCTTCTAGTAACTCGTCGATTGAAGAAGACCTCGCTTGTGTCTTGTCAATGAGAACACGGACTTTAACAGTTAGAGCCATTGTGTGGGTTAGAAAGATTGGAAGATCGAAGGGGCAGCTGGTAACAAAGGCTTTGAGAACAGAGTCATCGACCTTTCAATGGTGGATGAAAGGTTAATCGCCCAAGTCCTCGCCTACTAAGCCAGCCTCGTCTTTGCCCGAGCAGCGTAAGCTAACAAAAATTGCCGCTCCACAATCTTTCCACAAACTGACGCCACGGGAGGACGTCGACCCCACCTGACAAGCGTCTGGGTTCTTCCTCGAGAGAGACAACAACACATTTTTTGACAGGGCCATCGTCTTTAAGGGCCAAGAGGGATTGCACATTCCCTTCATGGACTCTCTTGGCGGCTTTAATCTCAACTGCGAGATCCTTTTCTCCCACAATGAAGTCGACCTCTTGACCGGTACTGGTTCTCCAGAAGGAGATCGGGAGGTCAGGATTTTTATAGGCCTGATACGCCCGAAGCTCCATGAGGATATAGTGCTCAAACGATTTCCCGAACTCCGCACTTCCAAGAAGAGACCTGCGTCGTGCCAGGTAATTTGCCACTCCGACATCAAAGAGGTAAAATTTTTCCGTGAGGATCATCCGACGATTTCTAGATTTTTTCCATGGTGGGATCCTGAAACCGAGATAAGTATCTTCTAAGATATCAAAGTAGTTACGGACCACCCTGTGAGAAACGCCCGTCTCGCGCGCGATATTGGCGTAGTTCAGAAGTTCACTTGAACTGATTGCCGCAATGCGCAGAAACTCGGAAAAAGAGGGGATATTCTGGATAAGCGCTTCGCTGGCGACCTCTTCCTTTAAATAATCTGCAACATAGGCTCGTAGGTCTTCGAGGGGCTGGGGTGAGAGGTAATGAGGCGGGAGGAGACCCGACACCATCACTCGTTCAAGCTCCAAGGAATCCACCTCAAGGCAAGAAAGTGGGACCATGGTTTTTCGCCACGCGCGACCCCCCAAAAGATTGGCGTGGCCCCGACGCAATTTCCTCGCACTGGACCCCGTGAGCAAGAAGGAGATTCCCTTGTTTTCGATGAGCCAGTGGACCTCATCCAAAAGTGCAGGGAGTTTTTGGATTTCATCGATCACAATAAGCCCTTTCCGGTCCTGATACCTTTCCCGTAGAAGAGCAGGCCTTGAGGCATAATCGGCGAAGACGTCGGTCTTGAGAAGGTCAATCACCATCGCCTGAGCGAGCGAATGGTGGATCCAGTAGGTTTTCCCAACTTTACGGGGGCCCCAGAGAAATGCAGACCGCCCTCGTGGCAGACTAAGGGAGAAAAGCCTTTTGATAATTTTCATATCTATGGAAGTTTATCCGGATAAATTATCATAGTCAAGATATTTATCCGATTTGAGCGGTAGCCGTCTCCTTCTATGTTGCTACGAGGGTCGAGGCATCGAGAAACTCTCCATTGAGAGTGTTAGCAAAAAGTGTTAGTAATTTCGGCGGTCAACAAGGACAAATAGCGGTTAATTTTGGCTAATCCAATTTCCTTGAAATCCAACCCAACTCTTGATTAGATAGTCAATTAG
>CAZUJQ010000129.1:0-5876 GCA_964620805.1 uncultured Planctomycetales bacterium
GCCAAAATCAAAGGTCTTGGCGTCGTTGTCCGGCACTATAACCGCAAAGAGAAGAGCATCATCCTGACCGCCCTCAATCCGTCATTTCCTCCCCACATCTTAGGCCATGGCGAAATCGAATGGCTGCATCCGGTTAAGGGGATTTATCGAGAGACATGACTCTCTTAAAAAATCTTTCCAATCTGGATATTCAAAACGAAACGGAAGGAAATAGTCGAAAATTTAATTGGGAATGAAAAAAGAGGGTAGGTAACCGCGGTTGGGGCCTTGATCCTCATATAGCTGAGTATCGGGCAAACGATCCCAGTAGTGACCCAGGATCAGAGCGACTGCCGCAGGTGTAGCCAAAAAGAGATGAAGTTTATCAGGTTTAAATTTTCTAACCAGTTGTCTCACTTTCTCACGGATATTTAAAGCGCATCCTCGAGCTTGAGCGGCACTCTCTATACAAAAATTGTCAGGATCTTTCTGAGGTCTGACGCATATATATCGACCAACGACAGGAATATTTCGTTCGATGTAAGGAAGCACATCAGCCGAAAGATCTGTCGAAATAGAAATTCCAATTGCAAGCTCAGAGCCCTTGGCCACCCTCTTATTCATTTTAGTTGAAATGAGGAAATCGTCGGGCTTGCCTTCAGTGCTGAACGGCTCTCCATTCTGTAAAGTCATGATGTTGAATCCCGAAGTTTTAGAAAGTTCTACTCCAACAACAAACCAGGTAGGAAGCCTCATATAGCCGCGCACGAAAATCTGGCTTGCGCCCATCGCCCGAAACTTCCGCACAGCATCTTGTAACTCGGGCCGGAATTTTTTGTGCCAAAGGGCGGTCTTCTTTAGTCTGCGACGTTCTCTTGGTTCATCGCCGTAAAAATTGTCCACCCAGTCCAGCAATATAGTAGCGCCACTGGCATTGGGATCACGATCGATGGCTTGAACTAAAAGCATTGGAATGGGTTTTCCGGCCTGGAGGTTGAGTGATTCTACTTCCCGGCGTAGTTCATCTGAAGCGAATTTTCTTTTGCCGTCTATCACCCAACTTCTAACAAGATTTTTTCCTGCCGCAATCGCGTCATTGTCCCATCTGTATCCCAATATACGCATCAGCAAAGAAGCTTTTTCAAACCATTCTTCTTGGAGTTTGCCAAACGTGAAACGTAAAGCATGAAGAAAATCGATAAGCTCAGACTCAGAAGCATCTAGGTGCTGCGCCATCGTTAATTTCTGCTTGCCCGCCAATGTCCCGGAACCTACATTCGATAATCGTTCTGCTACACTCCCACCCCTGCCATCTCTTAATATCAAGATAGGATCCTCGGGATCAATCGGGCGATTTGTTATCAACTCAAGATGAGGAGTTATCCCATTCTGCCGCAGCGTCTTCCAGACCTTGTAAAATCGCTGAATAATACTTGGCCTCTTATTTTTACTTGGGCGCATCAGCCAAGCTGTATTGACCAATTGCCGAGCATCTACGGAAAACTTGACCTGATAAAATCGTCCACTGCCATTCTGGTAGTAAACAGTGATATCGTCCATATTCCCGGCATCCGGATCTTCAATGCCAATGTCTCTGACGTTTCTGTGATCAAGAAGAATCTGCAGGACGAGACACCATGTGACGAGATGTTGATATTCATCGCCGCGAATACGTGCACCGCTTGCGCTTAGAGAAATCTTCTGCCTAGAGTTTTTTAGTTTCATGATTAAAAGGCCTGGTGGGCAGAATATCCTGGCTTAACTTTTTCGCGTTCTCGAAGGTAATTGGACCGTCGGGGAATGCTTTGAGAATAACGGAGGGAATAAGGCGCTGCGTGAGATCAGAATAAGTATACCCATATTGTCTCTCTTCATTCGGCCCAGTCAATTCCGCCAATTTTTTAAGCCCATTTTGATCAAAAACGCCGTCAAAAGCGGTTTGTAACGCCTCAAACCGTTGTTCTGCATTTGGACGTTCAAAGCTGAATTGTATCGAGGCTCTTCGCATAACTGCCGGGTCGATAGCCTCAACCCGATTGGTGCATATGACGACAAGAATCGGAAGGTGTTTTGAGGCGACCTTGTCTATGCCGCGAATCAATGCATTGACCCCGGCCCGATCCTCGTGATGCATCTGGTCGAACTCTCGGGATTGCGCGAGGGCGTCGGCTTCGTCAATGATCAGAATCGCTGCGGATCTGACTTTTTTATCCGTTTGGTGTTCCTTATGCGCAAGCTGTTCAATATCTTCAAATGCTCGTGTAATCAATTTGGTCATTTCCCCGACGGCGCCGGACCCTCTTGCCTTGAGGCTTAATTTGGCAACCCTCACGCTTATGTTATATTCTCGGGCGATTGGATCTCCAAAGCTTTCTGCAAGAGTGGTCTTTCCTGTGCCAACGTCACCATAAAAAAGTATTAGCGGAGGGCTGTCCCTTAATTTTTTGACTGCCGGAAGAATTTTCCCGTGATGCTTTTTGCTCCACTCATCCAGAAGATCGGGATAAAGCAAAAGCTTTCCTTCTTTGAGGAGAAATTCTTTAACCGAATCCAAGCCAATTAACTCGGTGAATTGGTGCTGTCGTTTCGGATCGGGCAGTTCGATGATCTCATCAAAAATATCGTTTGTCATATTACTCGTCATCAATAAGGCCGAAAGGTCTTCCTTTGAATTCCAAATCCGTCGATGGAGTACGATCGATCCGTTGCCCAATAACCCGATCCATCAGCAGGCGCTTGCCCGGGTGTGCGTTTGAACGGAAGTTTCGCCACGAAAGCCACCCGAGCCGCTTCGGAAAGATCAGACCATTTTTGTGTGTAAGCCATGAAAGAGAACCACGGTGCGCCAGTGATATCCGCGTAGGCATAGACACCGCCGGATCTGCTGTCCGCCAAGGTTCCATCGGGATGAAATTCATAATACAAAGTTACGACTCTTCGATCCTCCCGTTTGAATCCGTATTCAACAGACTCGACATAACCTTGGGCGAGCATTTCAACGAGCTCTTGCAGATAATCTTGGATCTGGCTTTCTGAAGGAGACCCATAATAAGAGCTTACGCGGCGAAGATCGCCAGCTACTTTGGAAGCGAGATATTGCGCGCTTGTTCTTGTGAATGTTCTTGTATAAGCGTTTGTATAGGAATACGTCATAAATTCACCTTCCGAACGAGGGTCCGAATATGACTTGCCAGCACTCGAGAGCCTGCTTCTTTGTGAAAGCGACGGCTGCTTCCGAAACCGCATCTCCAGCTTCCTCAGCTGCCAGGACCAGTTGCCCGCGGTCTTCTTCGGTATAGTGACTGGCTATGTTATTGTCAGGATTGACCGGATCGAAAATTTCAATGGCAGCCCCCGTATTTTTCGGCAAACGGGTTGCGTCATAGTAATCTATGAAAGCGATCCGGCTTTTAAGGCCACTTTTTACAACATAGCTTAAAATGATTTCCAGCGCCGAAGGGTAATGAGACAAATCAACCATATTCCTATCGGCAAGATGGGCTGTGATCAATTCCAGCATAAAGGATTTACACTTGAAATTGCCATCCTCCAGTTTGCGTTGCTGAGCCCACCATTTCAAGAGCCTTGCAACCTGTGCAAAATGGCCAGGATTTTTGTTCTTTCGTTTTCTGATAAATTCCAAATGAAGAGGGATACTCGTGAGGGTTCTCTCGCCCGTATACTTGTCTACCAGATACCCAAAATCATGACTCGCTCCTTCATAAAGCACCGGGACCATTTGAACATCAAGCCCGGTACCGCGGAACCTTACCGTAACACAATGAGGTTCGCTAGTATCGAATTGATCCGGGCTCAAATTCGGGTTGGCCTCTCTGAGCCTTTCGGTTATCCATGGGACCAAGTCTCTTTCTGAAGATGGCGCTGCCTCCTTTCGGACATAGACAGCAATATCCATGTCGTTAATTGTTCTGAGTGCCGTACCCTTTGCGATGCTGCCGGCTTGGAGCATTTTGACGAGTCCAAATCCGGGATTAGCTTGAATATGGTCTGCTAAGCGCCCGCACAAGCGTCCTGCCTGAGCCCGGTATTCGTCCGCATCTTCCTTGGGCAGGTTGACGACTTCGTTGGCAAAAATAGCGATGTCAGAGTGGTTAATGTGCTGATTTGTTGAGACATTAGTCATATTCTTCCCTCCAATATTTTAAAAGGACATTCAAAAAGGGATCTCCCGAATAAAGGCAGGGAACCCTTACTGAAACTCCACGACGGCGGCGATTGCGGCGGCGACTTCTTCGAGGAGAGTCGGAGAGACTTTCCCTAATTTTCGATTAAACCTCTGAACGTCTACTCCACGCAACTGCAACGCATCTATGGTTGACGGCTTCGTCAACCCATTCGTCTGATCCGGATCGATTCGGACATGCCAAGGACTATTCGCGAATTTATTATTCCAGCCTGTGATTGGAGCAATGAGTTTGATGGGTAGCTTACCCACCGCATCTGAGCTGACGACGAGCGCAGGTCTTTTCTTCTGAATCTCAGCGCCAATCGTTGGATCAAGATTGACCGTCCAGATCTCGCCTCTTTTTGGAATCTCACGGCTCGTACTCAACGAAATCCCCAGCTCCCAATTCTTGCCACCCCGTGTCCTGTTCGTAATGGGAGGAAAGCTTCTCGGCTTGCTCGGCCATGAGACGCCTTCTTTCTTCCAACGGCAGCTTCATAAACGACCTGCGCTTAACAAGAGACAACGGAATCTGATTTTCGATTTTTTCACCCAGCATGGCTTCGGCATCCTCGTGACCGATAACTCCTTCCGCGAATGCCCGAAGCACATTCTGATGCAGCCACTCGGGCCTTTCAGGAGGCAATGGGTCCGGTTCCTTTTTTCTCCATGAAAGCCTGCTGATATGTTTACACCATTGAGCATAATACGAATTATTGATGATCTCCAGATCCTTCATCCGATATAAGAGCGCTTGGACACTCATGCCAAAGCGTTTTTTGAGAAGGAGCAGTTCAGCGATTCCAATGACATTCCGAGACGGCCCAATTTCCTTAAGAAGGGTTTCTTTTGGAGCCAGAAAAGCGGCGCCAAAGCGAAATGCGGCCTTTTCCTCATCAACCTTGCTTGACATATCCAATACTAAATGACCGAGCTCATGTGTTAAATTGAGTCGTTGTCTTTCACCCATTGTGGAGCGGCGAACAACCACCGCGGCGGCCAGCACCTGGTTTCGACCTGCACTTTTGTATGCGACGGCTGCCATGCCGTCGAACTTTTCACTGGCCTCGATTTCTAAGACGTGAACGTGATGATTCTCAAACACACCGACAACATTTGCAATGGGATCTCGTCCCAAATCCCACTGATCGCGGAACCGTTGGGCGGAATCTTCGGCATCCTCGAGGGTGGAGACGCTGAATTTTCTTATAGGAATATTTGCACCGTTATCCTGCAACATTAATTCCTGCAAACGGATTCTGTCTTCCAGGGATTGCTTCACTAAATTCTCAACTCTCAACTGTTCTTTTCTCCTAAGAGACGACCCTTTCCGATAAGCTAGAATCTCAACTTGAATTGTTGGTTCACTCACTAGCTGGGCCACCTTTACGTTCAAGGCTGCAGCCAGTTTGGTCAAAACCCGCGGGGAGGGATTTGTTTTACCTTGTTCGTACTTCGAAATCGCTTGTTTGGTAACAATCCCTCCACTTTTTGCCACAAGTTCATCCAGGGAATAACCGCGCGCCAACCGCATTTGTTTGAGTCTTAAGGTCGTCATAAGAGATCGCCTCCGCTTTTCCTTAAGCATCGGCCCTTCTAGTTTACAAATGTATCATTAATTTATAATTTTGTCAACCATGGATTTCGAGGATCAGGATTCAATGGGAATGTAACTGTTTGTTAATTAAACACTTCTGGCTTTTTCGAGGCG
>CAZUJQ010000130.1:0-5831 GCA_964620805.1 uncultured Planctomycetales bacterium
TCAATCAATTGTAAAATTTAAACTCGTACCGTGAAAATTTTGCCAAACTCAAGTTGGTTATTGGATATTGCCCCTTGTCCAGTTCTTCTTCAACCATCTAACGATATCTTCCGATTCGTATAGCGCCTTGCCATCGATGACGAGGCAGGGCACCTGGGTCTTTCCGCCGATCTTTTTCAATTCTTCTCGATAAGCCGGATGGGCCCGGATGTCTTTTAAGGGGATCGAGATCTTGTGCTCGTCCATATAATCCCGCACCATCTGGCAGTAGGGACAGCCTTCAAAGTGGTATAGAGTTAGTTGCATGATTCGGCTTATGGCTAATGGCGTATGGCTAATGGCATATAGCTTCTTGGCTTATAGCTCGCCCAATTTCTTTCCATCTGCCATAAGCCATTAGCTATTAGCCATAAGCCATATGCTCATGTCATTTCTCTTTTCCAACGAACCAACTCCTCCGCAAAGTCAATTACTTGCTCTTCAAGACTCTGATGATACAGCCGGTTCATCTCCTGGATCCCCGTGGGCGAGGTGACATTCACCTCGATCAAGCGCCCGCCAATGATATCAATTCCAACGAAGTAAAGTTCGAGCTTCTGCAGCTCCGGCTTTAGTATCTGAACGATTTTCCGATCCTGTTCGTCAATTTCTGCCGGAAAAGGTTTGCCGCCGGCAAAAAAATTATTGCGATGGTCGTCCGGTGCGTGTACCCGCAAAACCGCCCCTAGGATCTCTCCGTTTAGAAGGAGGATCCTTTTATCCCCTTTCTCGGACTCAGCGAGATATTGTTGGGCGATGACATCCTTGCTCCAGCGCTGGGTCATCGTCTCTAAAATGACCTTGGCGTTTGTGTCGTTGAGCCGAACTCGAAAAACACAGCTTCCTCCAAAGCCATCGGTGGGCTTGACCACAATGTCCTTTTCTTTTGCCAAGAACCCAAGAAGATCGTCCCTGCCTTGGGCGATGAGGGTCCGGGGGACAATGTCTGTGAATTTGGTGGCCCAAATTTTCTCATTGACGGTGCGGATCCCCGAGGGTTTATTGATAACCGGAATGTGCCCCGGGAGCCGGTCCAGAAGCCAGGTGTTCAAAAGATACCGACTATCGAAGGGGGGGTCGCTACGGATAAAAAGACAATCGATCACTTCATCCGTTAATTCCTTTTGTTTCCCTTCCAGGAAAGGCATCTTGTCGTCAATCCGAGGGACCACTTCCAAGGCCTGAAAAAACAATTTTCCGTCTTTTAATACGATCCCGCCATCCCCCACAAAATAAACCGCGTGACCCCGACGATGGGCACAGAGCATCAGGATGAAAGAAGTGTCCTTTTCCATGATGAGCGTGGAGAGGGGATCCATCAGGAATACGAAGTTCATTTTGGATTGTGCTCCAGTTGGTCGATCTCCCGGCTGGCCGCGATGCCGGCGATCCGTGCCAGGATCCGATAGATGTCAAAAATGTTCATGTCGTGAGTCACTCCGCAGTCGCCATATTTTTTGAGATGGGGACACATCTTCTTAAAATCCATGCCTTGGCTGTTGAGATTCTCCCGCTCGGTTTTCTGGGCGTGAGAACGATAAAAGCCCCCCACCAGATTATTTTCAATCTGGTAGATGCAGACTTCGCTCACCTGCTGGTCAATATGGTAAATGGTCGGCACCCCCTCTTGGAGAAGATAGCGATTGATGATTTGGCCGCCTTTTCCTTTGTAGAGTTTATTTTTGTCTTTTCGGTTGAGGTGAACAAAATCCGAAGGGTCTTCGATGGACAAAACCCCCATGCCGTAGGTGCCGGAGTCGGGTTTGATAAAGATAAAAGGTTTCTCTTCAATATGGTGTTGGGCGTATTTTTTGCGGATCTCTTGAAATAAATCAGAAGCCATGTCCTGGAGTTTCTGCTGATCGGAGGGATCGTTGATGTTGATAGGATCGGCCACAGCAAAGAGCGCGGACAAAAGCCAGGGATCCAGATTGATCATCTGGCTGAATTCTCGGATGATCTCTGAGGTGAATTTGAAATGATGGGATTTTAACCGGGAGTGCCAGCCCGCCTGAATCGAAGGGTAGATCGGAATCCGGGCTTCTTTTAAGATGTCCGGAATCCCGCCGGTCAGGTCATTGTTTAGAATGATGAGGTCGAAGCTTTGCTGGCCGGCTTTAATATCTTTGAGCGTCTTTTTGAAACAGTGGATCTGGACCGGCTGATGCGTGGCGGTCTCAAGCTGGACAAAGCTGGCGTCTTCGCAGAACGCTGGCTGGATATTCAAAAAAGTGGCGATCTTCACTGGGAAGCCGGCTTGCTCGATGATGTATTGCAGAACTCTCACATTTTCCAGATACCAGGTGTTTCGGGTGTGCTCTTCTGCCACAATAAGGATGTTTTGGCAGCCGGGAACGCGCTTTAACACGGCCTTTCGCATGAATTTGACCGAATCCTCGATCCCATGTCCGCATAAATTATTAAACCCAGCGGGAAACAGATTCGTGTCCACGACCGCAATCTTAAAACCCGCATCCCGCATATCCATGGAAGAATATAGAGGAAGTTCCTTCGCGGACTCTAGGGACGTTAACCACTGGTGGATCTCGTGGCGCCGGTTCTTGATGGCACCCAATAAAAGGGAGCTAAAAGCCGTTTTATAAAAAGTTTGAGTCGTCATTTTTTTATCCGCCTTCGCAGAAGGCCACGGGCTTGCCTATGGATGAATGCGAAAGAATGTTTCGGCGAGATGTCCGCCTGTACGGTCAAGCCCGTAATTCTTAGGCGGATAACCCTGCGAAGCTCCCACATGAAAATATTGGAGCGAAGCAGGGTAAATTTAGAAAGGTACCACAAACCAAATTTATTATGCCTGAAATTGATCAAAATGTCGAGCGGGAATTTGGCCTGAATCGGCCTGAATCGGTATGGAAATGCCCGACCACGAGGCTTCCCACACAATCTCCCTCCACATTGACCGCTGTGCGGAAGGTGTCGAGAAGGCGATCCATGGGAAGAAGAATGGCGATCGCCTCCACCGGAAGCCCCACGGCCTGAAGGACCATGACCATCGTGACCATGCCTGCCGAAGGGATCCCCGGAGCGCCAACCGAGGCCACCACCGCCATGAAAAGGACCACGACCTGCTGGACCCAATTGAGATCCGCCCCCACGATGTTGGCGACAAAAAGCGCCGCCATGGCCTCATAAAGGGCTGTCCCGTCCATATTGATCGTGGCGCCTAAAGGAAGGACAAACCCCGCGATTCTTTTGTCGACTTTAAGGTGGTCCTGAACACAGCGTAGAGTGACAGGGAGGGTGGCGGAACTGGAGCTGGTCGAAAGGGCGGTGATCAGGGCTTCTTTGATTCCGTTGAGAAGAAAAAAAGGACTCTTGCCAGTTAGGAGATATAAAATCAAGGGCAAAACGACCAAACCATGAAATAACGTCGAACCCAAAACCACAAAGATAAACTTGGCGAGCGAGGATAACAAAGAGAGATCTTGGGTCGCCAGCAGCTTGGTTAAAAGCGCCATCACGCCCCAAGGCGCGATTCGCATGACCCAGCCCACGATCACCATAATGATCTCAAAGGTCTCGTTTAAGAGGCTGTGTAATTTTTGTGTGCGCTCTCCCAAGGCGATCAATCCCGCGCCAACGAAGAACGCGAAGACAACCGTGGCCATGACCTCTCCTTTGGCCATAGCCGCAACCGGATTGACAAATAAGCTTAAAAGAAAGGATTTCAGGAAGTCCGCAAAAGTCAAATGTCGTGTCGAGAAATTTTCCATTGCCCCTTCAAAAAGGCTCGTGCTTAAGCCCACTCCCGGCTTAAAAATGTTGACCACAATCAGCCCCAACAAAGAAGCCAGGGCGCTGGTTGAAAGAAAATAGACCAGCGTGGTGCTCCATATCCGGCCGATTTGGGTGTGGGTCCTCAAGTTGGCCATCCCGCTGGCGATGGAGGTAAAGACGAGCGGGATAACGATCATCTTAAGGAGGTTGATGAAAATTCCTCCAACGATCTCACAAACATAAAGAGTCCCTGCATAAAAAGAGGAGCCCTGCGGAAGACCGCCTAGGAAAATGCCGCCTGAGATCCCCAGAAACGCTCCAATAAAAATCTGTTGATTGAGGGAGAGTCTCATGTAAAATCTAACCCTAATAGTAAAAACTGAAAAACTCACTTTAAACGCGGATTTACGCGAATTGTCCCGATGCTCACTTTTCGTTCGGTCGGGATCCCGACTGAGCAAGTGCGAACGTCGGGACACGCAGATAGTCGCGGATTTTCTACTGAAGAACATCCGCGTGAATCCGCGTTGGATTCGCGATCATCTGCGTTAAAGGATTTTTTCAGTAAGAACTAAAGAACGACCATGACCACACGAGAAAAAATTGAAAAGATTCTCCATCGGGAATTCTCTCCGATCTATCTTAAGTTGGTCGATGACAGCCTTTCGCATGCCGGCCACAAAGAGGCCAGGGCTTGGGGTGGGGGTCATTATTCTGTTGTGATCGTTTCGCAAGCATTTCAGGGAAAGAACTCCCTTGCCCGCCACCGCGAAATCCATCGAGCCTTAAGAAAGGAATTGAAAGGGGAGATCCATGCCTTAGCGATCAAGGCCTATTCTCACCAGGAGAAGGAACGGCCTCCACGCTGCGGTTAATATCTCTCTCTATTCTTCTTTCCACAAAGTCGGGGATCCACTCTCGGATTCTTTCTTTGAGTTCGGAAGGCAACCACTGAAAGCTCATCGTGTTCAGATCACCGGAAAGTTGAAAATCAAAACCAAACGAAGGATCATCGAATCGTTTCAGGATGGGTTGAAAGCTAGGCGATTGGCCTAATAAATCTCTGCTGAAAGTCAAAGAGAGCTTGCTGGAAACCAGATTATAAGGGGTGATATTAAAATGACCGTAAAGCTTAAGGTCCTTTGTTATTAAATAAATATTATGGAGACCGATCGTCCCGGAATCGATGGAAAAACTAGAGAAGGCCTGATGGAAATCCATATCGGCCAAAGACGTTAAAAGGAATGAATCCGCCAGCCACTTAAAAAAATCAAGGTCCTTTAAATTCCCATCTTTGATCGCCAGATCCCCGTTTAATTTCATCTCAGGATTGTTTTGAAAGTTGAGCTGCCCCGAGAGCCTGCCATGGACCTTGGAGAAATGGATCAGAAAACGGTCTAATTGGTTCGCCTCGGCATTCTCCAGCATCAATTTGGAGATGATCTTAAAAGGAAATTGGGCGGTGTCCAGCCAGACCCTTCCCTTCAGAGTTCCATCATAAAAAGGCGAGCTCACCTCGAGGATTCTAAGGCGCGGCGTAATGGAATTCAAAGAGGCTTGGAGGTCGTGCAAAAAGATTTCGTGATTATTGCCGTTTGTCCAGAAATTAAGGTTCGCTTCTCCCAAGGCCATTCTCTTTGGAGAATTTTGATTGAAATAGAGGATAAAATCCTTAAATCCGGTTTCGATTTTGTCTAGAGAATATCCGGAAGCCCTCTGATCCGTAAGATAAAGATTCAAATGGCCGTTGCTCTTTAAGGCCATCTCTTTGGGCAGGAGTGTCCCGGATATGGTAAGATCGGCGCGCGTAGAATAATCGGATTTGGCCTGCCCTAAATTGGAAGGATAAAATGCAACGCTCAAATCATAATCAAAAGGATTTAAGAAAGTCAAGATACCTCTGACATCCATAGGCATATTGTTGGCGCTGAGCTTGAGATGCTTCAGTTGAATTTTGGGAAATGTCAGATCGGTGAGGCCATGGATGTCCAGAAGATAAATCTTATTAACTTGAGTTTGGCAAATTTTCGAATTTGTCGTCGGAAAAGTCTCTCGGA
>CAZUJQ010000131.1:0-5503 GCA_964620805.1 uncultured Planctomycetales bacterium
CAAAAGCCTAGTTTTCGCATCGTCTCTGCGAAGTCCACAACCATCCGTGTCGCGATAGGATTATCTCGTCCTAGGTTTTGCATCTCCTCCAGAACGATGAATCCCCCGCGCCTTTGAAATTCAGGCCGCTTGATGGTTTGCCTAATCTCCTCGAAGATCGCAATCGTCATAAGGGATCGAAGCGTGGGATCGGAATCCAGAGCATCGAGATCGTAGATGTAGAAGAGGCTCTTTTTTCGATTGGTATTCTTTGCGCTAGTACCGCGGAAGTATTTGGCGTAGCTTCCGTCACCATAAAAAGGCATAAGTAGGCGAGTGAGGCTCTCGATTACATCGGCTGAGCTTTCAAAGTCCTTTTCTGCGGGAAGCCTGCCAAGTTCCGCAATCACATCTTCCATCGAAAGTTCTACCTCGCGACTTCCACCCTCTTTGAGGAGCTCTCCTTCCACGTAGCGCAAGTTCGCCTGTTCCTGCTTCTTTACATAAGCACTGCGAAGGCTTCTTAGAATTGCTGATTGGTGAATACTCTCCAAATTGAAACTGGGAGAGGTAAATTTGATCCCCGCAAGCAACAACTGGGTCAGGAAGTTGAATTTTTCATCGTCGTAGGTACCGCGAAAGACGCTATAGGGGGATTCTCCGTCGGCACCGAAGACGGACAAATCTCCGTCAAAGTATTCGGAGGCCATAACGTAACTTGATTTCTTATCAAGAACGAACACCAAGGGTTCCGGGTCCATCCGTTTTGCAGCGAGCATGCAATCGATTACAAGAGCACTTTTACCGGAGCCACTATCGGCCAGAACGACTGTGTGATTTGATGTCTCATTTTCAAGAAGAGAGAAGGGAACAAGATTCTTTTCCCGCGATAAGAAGAATTGCAGCGGCCTTTTCATGCCACGGAAGGAATCAAATACTGGCACAAACTTTGTTGCATCCGATCTTAGAATTCTGATATTGCGCTGTGCGGAATAGTCCGATTTCGGACTGTAATTGAGAGGAAGACTGTTTAAGCAAAGCCCAAGGCCGATATCTTCTTCCAAGATCGTTTCACAATCGAGATCGTTATGAAACACGTTGACGACTTCTCGGACCCGCCTTTCCAGGATTTCGTCCGTCTCGCCTTCCACAATGACTGAAAAAGTAACATGAAGACATCTGTCATCGCGTGCCAGTTTCTCCTGCACCTCTAGCACTTCGTCTCTTTGTCTTCGCGCTCGCGCGGATGGCGTATTTTGCAGGAAAAATTCCTTAAGATCGAAAAAGGTCTTTGTCTCTCTCTTGGTCGGAAACTTAAAGTTGAGGGACAGCTTGAATGGGAATGGAAGTCGGGTGAAGTACGCCATACCTCCCGGATAGGCGAACTGTGGACTTGTTTTCAGGGTCAATGTCCGACTCTTTATTCCTTCGCGCTCAATCCCTCGAAAATCAAGCGTTGGGCTATTGTAAAGAATCTGATCCGAGATTGGGTGACTGGGGTTATAGGGCGCGAAACTTCTTTTGTAGTATGTCTTCGGGTTAAAGAACCGCCGGAACAGAACCAAAACTTCCGAAACTTCGAGAAGCCGCAACCGTACCTTCGAATTGTGCTGGAAGTCGCTAATGATTTGAGAAAAAGCGCGGCTCTCCTCGATGAATCCCTCCATCTCGGTAAAAAGAACGGATTCACCTCGTTTTAGGAGATGTTTCCGCAAACGTTGTAAACTGGGATCGGTAAAATATCGGATCGATACATACCCACGCCGTCGAAGAGGGGAGAGCGTACCGTCCTGGTTGCAGGCATTCTTTATGGTCTTAAGGCGGGCCTCGAAAATCTTTTTTGATACGGGATGGGGACTGGGATAGGCATTCTCGAGCGCTTTGAGTTCTCCGTCATGGACGCAGAGCGCGGCCTGCTCAAAGAGAACTTGGAGGGCACAGTTTGGCGGCAGATTGAACCATGATTTAAGGGAATCAACCAAAGACACGATTTCACTACTTGTCATTGGCTCGTGCTCAAGAAGCTCTGCTTCAAAGACGACGCCCAATGATCCATCTTTCATCAGGAATTGTTTTCTTGCCTCCAGCCACTCGTCATAAGGCAGAAGACGGCTTAGCGACTCTGGCCGTTTAAAAAGGCTTTCGATAAAAATGTTCTGGTTTCCCAGTGCTTTTTCAAGGATTCCCATGCGTGTTACTTCGACTCCTTTCCTTCGTCCCCTACCGGAGAAATCGCTTTCGCCTTTCGCATCTTGTTGGGCTTGGTCAATACCCAGCGGTCTCTGTCAACCAGGACCGAGATCCACCCACCCCAGAAATAATCATGATTTGGTAGCTCGTGCGGATGTACACGAATCATGGCGACCTTTGGGCGCGTGCGTGAAGGCAACGGCTTTCCACGAAACCCTTCAAGTCCGCCCTCTCTAAGAGACGGCAAGGGCGGAAGCCCTTCATATTGCGCGCGATCATCGAGCATCCGAAGGCTCGCCGCGCGATTCAAGCTACAGCCTGATATGGCAAGGCTACTCAGAAACCCTAGTAAAATACGAATAGACACTTTCACTGCTTCCCCCTTCTACATTTTTACGAAAATATTCCGTTGGCAGCTTCACCGAGTCCTGCATCACAACCCACACGTTTTGTCCCGAGCCAACATTGATCGTTGGCAAGAGATTTTCCGCCTGCTTCAGGTACCACTGCGTAACAAGGCTTGCCGCATTCGCGGCCCCGCCAGCCCCGATATATTTGAGCTGATCGCCCGTCACTACTGAGGATGAGCCGCCTAGCGGATTCATTGACTGTGTCGTCTGCGCCTGTTGAATCGCTTTACTAACCCCCTCAACGATCGATGACAGGAATGCCATCGTGGCTACTCGGTCTTGCTTTGAACTGACAGAGCCCATGACAGCAAAACTATTGTCCTCGTCATCGGCTATAAATCCATTTGTCTCTCGCTCAAACATCTTGCCGTTCTTAGACACGCATGACAGTTTTGTGGCCTGCATCTGTACGCGTTCAGTGGAGAGGTCTCCTTGGCTTTTTACGATCATGAAGCAGCCGCTAAGATCGAGCCGTTTGTGGTTCGGAATAATGTATGCATAATCAAGCTGGACGAGAGCGGGGTAGGTTCTTCCTTCCGGTGCTTCGACCCCAGTCATAAGTTTCCCCTTCACGTAACTCCCCGAGGGCAAGACAATGCCCGGTGTTTTATCGATGGGATTTTCTTTGACCGGAAACGAGACGATAGTTTTTCCCAAATACGCCCGCTTTCGAGCCGAGAATCCGAGTTGGTCCACCTTTCTGTCTCCAAAGCGCATCATCTCTAAATTCTCTGGAGGATCTCCCACTCGAATGGACTTTGGAGCGTCATCTCCCTTTTTTTCAGTGGAAGACATTCCATTGGCCTGATTTGGTGCAGGCGTCTCCACCGGCTTTTCCTTCTCAAGCCCTTCAAGCCGACCTTGAATTTTCGCTGTCGTATCCCGTAGAAGTTGCTGACCGTCTTGGAGTTCCTTCAGCGACTTCAGTAAGAGCCGCTCTTTGCCCTCATATAGGGAGTCGGCCTGTGAGCCCAGAATTCTTGCGTCTTTGAAATCCACTTTTTGTTCAGTGTGATAGACATGCTCCGCTCCATCTTGGAATCGACTGACCGCATAGATGAGACTTAGCCCAAGACCTAAGGCAACATAGGGTAAATGCTTCCGATGTTTTTCCAGATGTTTTTCTAAATGGAGCCTGTGGATAAAAGTTGAAAGATGTCCTTTTATTTTTTCTACCGCTTCCACCAATCCCCCTTCCGCTCTCGCTTTCACCGCTTCTCCACTGTCTCGATGGGTAAAATCAGTTTGTTATAGAGCGATTTTGGTTTCGCAACGACCCGAAGGATCGCCTTTTCCTTGGGATCAATCACTTGTGGCTCGACATTAGATAGGATCGCTTGGTCCGGGTCCCCGACCATCAGATTCTGGATATTGATCGATAGGCTGTTTTTGCTAACATTCGTAATCTCAAAAACGTACCCATTGAGCTCGTCGCCCCGGTAAAGCCGGGTTAACTTCGTTTCGACGCCCTTAAACCCTGGCCGCATCAATTTGTCTTCGGTCCTAACCTGAAAACTCTCTGGGTCCTCACCTCGGATTAGAATCTTCATCAGTTCAAGGTCGGAAACCGATCCGGTCGCCAGATCATTTTCGATTAGCGTGTCTTTGGATTTGAAATCATACACAAGGTCGTGCCCGCTTCCTCCCACGATAAGGCGGGTGTTGATTATCGTTGAATCACCCAAGATGAATGCGACTTGGCTCGTTCCCGTCGAAAAGCGCGGAGTGATGCTAAGAAGCGAATAGTTTGGCTGTTCGCCATCCGCTGGTGCGACTTCAAAACGCTCGGCACCCGTGATTGTCCGAACTTCGCCCGGAAACCGAAATACCGTTTTCTTCCCATACGGAAGGCGAATGACTTCAGGCTGAGATCCGAAATAGACTGCCTTCCCGAACGCCACTCCCTCAAATAACAACATTGCTACAAACACCCAGCTCTTCATACTCACCTCAAAACTTCGACTTCGCCCGAAAGGCGTTCGCCGACTCTCGTGTTAAAGAATTAATCTGAAGGTACCAGCGCTTCCCGCTCTTTGGAGGAACAAGCTGCATGAGCATCTCGATGACCTCATCAGCATGCCCAAGATATTCATTGCTGACGTAGGTGTCGCGACGGGCGACTGCGGTTACCTTGTAATAACCATCGCCATTTGACCGAATCTCTTTCTGAGTAACGGAGAGAAGTTCGGAAATGTTTTCCGATTTCACCTTATTCTTTACATCCATGGCCTCAGTCTGAAACTTCATCTTGAGCTGTGGGCTCATGAATTCCGAGAGAGCCCTGTACTGATCGTCGATACTCGTGGGAGTTACGTTTCCTAAAAGATTCAGAAAATCCGTAACGGCATGCTCGACATAGGTATCGGAAACCGATTGGGGCGCTGCCACCGTAAAATCGAGAACTCCAGGTGCAAGAATATATTCCTTCTCTCGTAATTTTTTGTGAAGAGAATGGATCTCAAACCGACTTGCCGCGAACTCAAGACAAAATACCGCTGACAAAATAAGAATGACGTATTGAAGCGTCAGTCGATTTTGCAGGAGTGCGGCACGAAAGGAGATATATTTCGGCAGCACCCTGAGGTCCACTCCCTCATAGACGCCAGCGACGGGCTTAGAAACCCGAGCCGCCTCAATTCCCTTCTCTACCGCACCGACCATTTCCTTCTCCCACTTTTTGAGTCTCGCCATCAGAGGCGCTAGCCAGTGCTTTACAAGAGGCACCAGCTTTTGCCTCAAAAATTGCCGCAAGATAGCTAACAGGGAAAATCCAAGTCGTGATATCTCGGATAACCCAGTATTTACGATCCGCTGAGAGATCGACTTTAACCTCTCGAATCGGTGTCCTTTTGATTGGTCTATCAACCCGCTTTGACACTGTCTCTTATACACATCTGACGCTGCCGACGATCTTACGCGTGTAG
>CAZUJQ010000132.1:0-5479 GCA_964620805.1 uncultured Planctomycetales bacterium
CTGGATTTTATTTTTAAGCTCACTGAAAATTTCGCCGATTTTATATTCAATGGTATCAGGGCTCTGGGTGCTGGCCTTAAACTTTTTCAAATAAGTGAACAACTTGTGATCTACAAAATCTTTCAGATCATCTCCGGTGAGCGCCTTATGATGATCCAATTTACCGTCTTTGTCTTTGGGTGTCGCCCACACGTCCCAACGGTATTCCGGGCCGATGATGTTTGAATACGTCCTGCCCGCCAGCTTGGCCACGGTCTTCTTGTCTTTTTCAAGGTCGTCCAGATATTTCAGGAAAAGAACCCATGAGGTCTGCTCCACATAATCCAGCTCACTGGAACAACCGGCATCTTTATGCAGAATATCGTCAATGTTCTTGAAGGTCTGTTCAAACATCAGCGTCCTTTTCCCGAACTTGGGGGCAGTCTATTTTTATTTTACAAAAAGGTTATAAAAGATTATAATCTTAACCGATGAATAATTCAACCATTACCTCAACAACAATTTAGCTATGCCGACAATCTCTATACGACGATTTTCCGATCCCGACCGGCTGAAACATATTGGCCGCAAGCACCTTATAGAGCTTCTCTCTCCTCACAAAGAATTTCTAAAAAAACGCGGTTTTCAACTGCCCGCAATAAATGGCTCCGGGGACGTTGATCACGAAGCGCTGGCCGGTATTTTTATGACACCCGATACCGATATGCCCAAAGAGCTTCTGGATGCTCTTTTTTTCACTGATGAAATGTCCACCAAAGAAGCGATGGACGAGCTTCTTGAATCAGCCAAAGACAACCGGATTGATCTTGAACTTGGGACTGACCCCTCTCCGGCTGATGTGGCCGTCCGGCTCTGGCTTAAAGACCAAAGTTTGTTTGAAGAAATCCATGCCGAGAAGCAGTTGACCCGTCCGCGGTCATTTCTTTACTTCCAAACGGAAGCCGACTCCATTCCACAGTTTGACCCGCCGACCCGCAAAACTCTGGATAAAATGGGACAAGAAATGGACAACTGGTTTGAAGAAAAAAAGCGGGGCCGTGCCTGCAAGGTGTTTGCTTATCCACGTGACGGAGAATGCTGGTTTCTCGTTCGCCACGGCCAGCCGATTCGCCGCGAAGGAAACCACGGCACATCTGAAAGTATTGTTTACCGCCCCCAGCAACATGATGTTCTGATCTATGATACAGCTTTAGGCGAAATCCGCATCCACGCTGGATCAAAGGGCGAACGGGAACTTTACCGAAAATGTTTCGGAAAGCACCTCTTCAACAATGAAAACTTTTTCCCCGGTGAGGGGAAATACACTCTTGATCCATTGATTAAATATGGATCAAACGCACTCAGCACTAAAGGCGTTGAAGACCATATTGAATCGGTCTTACTTAAAGAAATTGAAATGCGGTGGGGCGCCGAGACAGAAGTCCGTAAAGCTCACGATCTTTTTGCTTCTTCCCCCAACCGCTTTAAACAAAACCATAATCTGCTTCGCGCCAAATTCAGCATTAAATTCAAAGACTCCAATACTCCGAGAAGCGTAACGATTCAACCCACTAATAAAGCCAATTATGACCGCGACCACGACAGCACCGTCATTGAGACTTGGCTAAAATTGAGAGGGTTCATTAACGAAGGGACGACCGGCGATGACACGGAAAGGTCTATGGCCGACACTGGAACGGTTGCCGTCCCTTGAAGCTGTTCTGGTAGAATGGCGGAACGCCCTCGGTCAAGACTTCACCGATGCCGAGCCGTTTTTAATTCCAACCAATCGGCATTCCCCCATATATCCATGCACGAACAAATCTCCGTGCGGGTGTTACCACGAAGTTATAGAACACCCTTCTGGCCGGATCGTTGCCGCGTGTCGCTGTGATACACGTGAGTGTAAAACAATCCCTCTTCAAGCAAAAGATACTTTCATTTATGCTTTGGATTCCCAAAAGTTTTCCAAAGCTATCCGAGACGCCTTAAATTTTACTCCCAACGGGATCACCTCTTCTACAACGGCACAAAATAGATGGCTCGTTGGAATACATAGTGAAGCTCATTCGCCAGTTTATTTCTTGACCAGAAATTCCGAAGAGAATTTTCTTCAAGGATTGGAAGAACTGGTCAACACAGAACCAGCCCCATTCATCCTATTGGCCCCATCCAATCAGTTTAAAACGCCAACCGTTCAAGCCGTATTACAGAAACACCGTTCTGTCCTTGTTCCTCTCTCATCAGCATTGTCATTAAAAAACTCAGGAAAATTTGCCGTGCGGCAATCCATCCAGCCGATTCTTGATCAATTCAAGCAGGGTTTACCCAACCATCGGGAACCAGTAAAAACTAAATCGCATTACAAAGAAAAAATCCTATATGAAGTTACATTCAATGCTATGCGCGGGGAAATCCTTCTTAATGGTAAAACCCGACTAAGTAAACCAAATCTCGGCAGTGAAAATGAAGCAGTCATCCAATATTTAATTGCCAATCCAAATAAAAAAATAACGAAAAAGGATATTGAAAGCAAAATGGAAACAAAGATAGGCAAAGATTTTCATAAAATCGTCGAGAATCTTGGTTTTACTGGAAATCTCCGAAAAACTTTCTTCAAGACCTCTGCATCACATATCATATTTAGAAATCCCATCACGGAGAATGCCTTCAAAGAATTAGGCATCCCTGCCCTAAAAGTTAAGAAATAGCGATTTTACCTTCCCCAAGTATCCCTATTTATTCCTTTCTATCCCCGCTACCAAAACAAGCCTGCTAAACAATGGTAATCTTTGGTCATGATTACCAAAGAGGCGATCAAAGAATTTCAGGAAATCTATTTCAAAGAATACGGCGAGACGCTGGCCTTTGATGAGGCCGCGGCCCGGGCGGAGAGTTTCCTGCGCTTCTTTAAAGCCGTCGTAAAACCATCAAGTAAAGGTTCTCATAATGGCCATCCCCCAACAATTACACAATCCTGATTTTGGTTTTGTAAAACTACTTCCAAAATCCAAGAAGCCTTTTGAAAAAGACTGGCCGAATCATCCTCACTCATTGACCGACATTCAACAATGGTTCAATGAAGGGAATAATTACGGCGTTCTGGGTGGATGCGGCAATTTTGTCATTGTTGATGCCGACTCTCCTGAGATGGTCGCTTATGCAAAGGAACATTTGCCGTTGACGTTTACCGTCAAGACACCAAAAAAAGGTGTTCATTTTTATCTGATTTGCCCGGGCATTGATAAAAAAATCAAACTCAAGAAAGACGATCAGGATCACGGTGAGATTATCTCGCACGGTTCTCAGGTCGTGGGGCCAGGCTCTATTCACCCGGACACTGAAACGGTCTACATGGTTGAACAAGATGAGTCTATCGCATCAATCAGCGCGGACGATCTGTTAAAAATCCTTGCCGACTACATCCCGGAACAAGACACGGAAACGCCAGCGGACAATGACCCTGCATTCTGCGCTTTGGTGGATCAATATGGCCAGCCGTATTACTTCAACAAAGACGGAAATCTTACAGGCATCAATCAAAGTTTCTGGGCTGGACTGCACAACGCCGAATACATTCAAATCTATGAACCGGACGAACGGGCATTCTACCGGTATCACGATAAAACAGGTATTTACAGCGACATTACCGAACACCTCATCAAAAATGAAATCGCCGAACGCCTGCTTGCCGTCTCCCGGGAGAAAGCACTTCCGGCACTCGAAACCAAGCGCACAGCCACAACGCTTAATCATATCGTGGCGCAACTCAAAGGCATCTGCGAAAAACGCCACGCCTTCCAGAAAACATCCAATTACGTGCATCTGGCCAACGGTGTGATTGTCTTCAAAGACAATAAAGAGGCCGACCTTTTGCCCTTCTCGCCTGATTTGTTCTCCCGTAATTACTGCCCGATTGCTTTTGACGCATCCGGTCGCTGTGAACGGTTCTTGAATGACTTGTTATTGCCCGCTGTGAGCGCTGAAGACGCGCTAATCATCCAGAAATATATCGGGCTTTGTCTGTTGGGAAATAACCTCATCCAGCGGTTTCTGATTCTGGAAGGACTCCCGGGACAAGGGAAATCAACTCTTGCCCTCATCATCCAAAAACTCATCGGCCAGATAAATGTCACGGAACTGCGAACGCGGCATTTAAGCGAACGGTTTGAACTTTACCGCTATCTTAAAAAGACGCTTTTGGTCGGCGTTGACGTGCCGGGGAAATTCCTCTCCGAAAAAGGCGCTTATGTGATCAAGGGCTTGGTCGGCGGGGACTGGTTTGATGCCGAGCAAAAAGGCGGCACGGGAAACTTTCAGATCAAAGGCAATTTCTGCATCGTCATTACCGCCAATTCACGCCTGCAAGTCAAACTGGACGGCGACATCGGGGCATGGAAACGGCGGCTATTGATCTGCCGGTTTGAAGGCCCGCCGCCTGCCAAAAAAATCCCGGACTTCGCGGATGTCCTCATCCAACAGGAAGGCTCCGGCATATTGAACTGGGCCCTTGAAGGCTTAGGTTTACTTCTTAAAGACATCGAACAATTCGGCGACATTCAAATGCCCCCGTCCCAAGAGGGTGTTGTTGACGCCCTTCTGGCCGAAAGCGACAGCCTGCGCCATTTCCTCAGCGACCGGATTGAACGCGACGATCACTTGGATTTATCCGTCCCGGAAATCATCGAGGCTTACGCGGAATACTGCCCCTCTATGGGATGGAACCCCAAGCCCATCACTATTGTTTACCGGGAACTTGAAGGGCTCATGCTGGAATTGTTTGGGACGGCAAAAGCACACTCTATCCAGAGAGACGGCAAATCGGTTAAAGGATTCCGCAGGGTCAAATTCAAAGGACAGGAGCCGCAAGGATGGGAATAGACTTGTCAAAACTAGAAAACGTCAAACATCACGGCTCAAAGGTCATTGCCCGCTGTCCGGCGTGCGCCGAGGCCGGTAATGACCGCAAAGGTGAACATCTCTTTATTGAGCCAAGCGGTAAATTCGGCTGTGTCGTCTTTCCGGGGACTAATGGACACAAACACCGGCAGAGAATTTTTGAACTGGCGGGGATTAAGACCGGCGGCCCAAGCAGTTTCAAAATCAGGAAACCTTCGTCCCCCTCATCCGGCAATCAACCTCTTCAAAAGGATATTTTGGGACGTTTGGGACACGTTCAATCAACTCACGCCCGAAAGGCCATTGATGCAACACCGTTAATTAAAGAGATTCCAGATGAGCCGCTAACTGCCGTCCCAGCCGTCCCAAAAAATAATCCATTTTGCTTCACCCCGAACGAACTGGAAATGCTTCAAGGGATAGACGCCGAATCCCTTCACCGGATTGACGAGGTTAAACGGCTTTTCAACGGAACGGTTATTAGTGTTATTGACAGAAAACCCTAATGATTTAGGAAATTTTTAAGAGGAAAACAATTTTATATGGGCAGATGGTCGTATTCAAGCAGATGGACGGTCGAGGAATGCAAGTCGCTTTCAAT
>CAZUJQ010000133.1:0-5448 GCA_964620805.1 uncultured Planctomycetales bacterium
TAGTCTTTCTCACCCAGATGCACCTGGTAAAATTTCGGAATGGGCGTGCGCTGCCGGAAATACTCGCAGCTCGGAGAAGCGCTCTTTTCACCACTTTTACATTCAACTGCAAAGAGCGGCTTTTTATTCTGTAACACGACAAAGTCGACTTCCCGTTTGTCGGTATCGCGCAGGAATCGTAACTCCATTGAGTAGCCTTCGGTATCCTGCCGGTAATGGCAATATTTCAACAAGTGCGAAGCCACGAGATTTTCAAATCGAAACCCCATCGGCTCTACTTGCGACCAATCCCATAAATACATTTTTTTCTCTTTCTTAACTGCCCTAATTTTTGGACTTCCATATGGAGCAATACGAAAGCAGACATACAGGTTTTCAAACATCAATAGCCACCGTCGAATTGAATCGTGAGACACCTCCATATCCTCTTGCAAACTTTTGAGGGAGAGAGGTGCGCCCACGCGACTCGGTAACAAATCGATCAAGAGCTCGAGATCGGTGATCTCTTTGACAGACTCAAGACTTCTAAGATCCTCTTGAAGGACGCGGGTATTTCTTTCGACTTGCCATTTGCGCAGTTCGGATTCCTTTCCAGAAAAAAGAGGTTCTGGAAATCCACCGAACTTAAGCAATTGCTCTAAGTCGGCTTTCGTCGGTCTATTGTTCAGTTCCCTCAATGAAAAAGGATGCATGCGAAAATATCGGTACCGCCCCAAAAGAGAGTCTCCTCCCTTTTGGTAATAATCAAGTCGTGCGGACCCTGTAACCAAGAGATGTCGGGTCGGGTAATATTCGTCGAAAAAGCCCTTTAAAAGGCCCCTCCACCTCTTGTATTTATGCACCTCATCGAGAACGATGAGTTTTTCGTTCTTGGGAAACTCCAGCCGCATGATGGGACGTTTGTCTTTGGGAATATCCCAGTTAAAATACGCGGCCTGTGGCGTTCCCTTTTTCGTTCCCAATAGCGAAAGTGCGAACGTGGTCTTTCCCACTTGCCTGGGACCACCGACAAAGACCATTTTCTTCCGTAAATAGACCGCCCCTGGCCCCACCGCGGCCCCTGGAGGGGCCCGCTGGCCGATGTTTTACATAATAGGGAATTACGTTAAGCATTTTTCCAGGGGGGAAGCCCACGGAATACCCCGTTTGAATTTCTTAACCGTTTAACCGTTTTCCCCGAGCTTTTTTTTAAGATTTCGGTTTTCAGCGCGGAGAGCCTGCAGCTCGATATCTTTTTTAGACATCTCTTTTTGGAAATTCGCGACTTCCCAATCAAGACGGTGAATCCTTCCGAGTAGGTTTTGTTTGTTATCGGGGGCGTCGTCCTCTTTTTTCTTTTCTTCCTTTTTTTTCTGAGCCGGCAAATACCAACCCTGCATGCTAAAGGAGATGAGCGGGCCGCCTATCGCAAGTGCAAAGGCGATCATCTTGAGCAAGGTTGTCCCGTCGTAAGGAGACTCTTCATAAATATCGGGCTTAAAAACATTTAGGCCCATGACCAGGCTTTTGGTCCAGGAGTTATAGGTGTCGTGAATATCTCGGCTTGCTTCAATCCGAATGACGTTTCCTTTTTGGTCGTATTCTCTTTCGCCAAAGGTAATAAGAAGAAGAATGGCGAAGCCCCCAGCAAAGAAAAGTCGGACAGCCAAATCTTTGTAATCGATGGCTTCAGTATCCGGATCCGTTGGCACCGCAAAAGCGAAGCAGGCAATAAATGAGAAAACGAGGAGCGGCACGAGGTAAAACGGGATAAAGGTAATGAGTTCTCTGTGAAGAATACAAAGAATGAGAAAGACGCACGCTAAAACACCAAAGAGCCGTTCCTTGCCTGTCATTTCATTTTCTCCAACACCCATAGATCTCCCGGTTGATAGTGGAGGGGGGATTTGGCGGTGTGCGGACTTTTTCTGGTATCCAAAAGCAACTTTTGGAAGGCTCCTCCGTTACTTTTTAGAAGGTCTTTGATTTTTGTCCCTGCCATAGATCCGACTTCAATTTCAGCGTCCCATCCGCTTTCGAAAAAACTATCGAAACCAATGAATTGATGCTTCTCGATCCCCTTAACTTTTGCATCGGAAAGTCCCGTGTAGATTCCTTTTGCCATTGTAATCTTGGCAAGAACCCACAGAACCGCCTTCAAGTTTGGGATTTCGGAATAAAAGTAAGCCACGTGATGATAGTCTTTCGTTTTTTGAGAGGAGATTTGAACTTCGAGCGCGACAACGTCATTTTCGCCCACCCAATACCCATCCGCCCGGTGAAAGGAACCAGAGAGATAGGAGTGGGGAGTGTTCACGCGCAAAAGTTCCTGGTCGGTCAGAAGGGTTACGGAATCACCGTTACTACCTGCCTGAAGGACCGCCGCGCAAAGAAGATCGTGACCAGGGCTTAGCGGAAGAAAGCCCGCCTGTTTCAGTTCCGGAAGATCGTGCTCAATGGTGAGAAAGCCCTTGGGGGATAATGTCCAAATAAATTTTTCGCCCTTGATCTCGCGGTGAGATTTAATGAAGGCGGCTTTTTCAAGAGCTCTGAGCCTTTCATATCCGCGTCTTGGATTTTTGTGTGGGTAGAAACGCTCACAAAGAAAGAGGGAGGTTCCCACCTTCCATTTCCACAGATAGCGAAGAAGTTTTAAGTCATCGCCCGAGAGAACTGCGTTCGGTAATATTTTTTTCTTTCGAGGCAAATGCAACCTCCAAGACCAGGAACTCCCCCCGGCTCAACTTCTATCAATCTGCAAGGGCGGTACCACGTCAGTTAGAGGTACTGTATTGAGGGTGGATTCTGAGCCGTTGCCAAAAACCTGAGAAGAAACTAAGTTGTTAAATATCGATAACTTACTGGTTTCTCCCAGGCGCCTCCCCGTAGCGTTTTATATGTCTTATGGCCGCTCCCTTTTTATTTGTGTCCCTGACTTCGGATTCTTGAACCCGACGAAAGCCGTCACCACAAGCCACTTCCAGTGCCCAAACCAGTCACCTTTCCCATCCATCTACGTAACTGGTTGTCCACTTCTTCACCTCCCAAAGCACTTCGCGTCGGGGAGGATGTGAATCCATGTCCAACAGATTTCATTTACGTATTGATTTCAAGGTGACCTTTCCGCCTTTGAATTTACGGACAATAGGTCGGTGGATCTGATGGGGTGTCCCACTCCTCGTGTTTATCGCCCGGCATCTGACCGGCTAAAAACTTTAAAGGCCCAAGCCACCTCCTCGTCCTCGGTTGGGAGTATCTGGGCCATCGTGATCTACTTCCCGGGAGTCCACCCGAACATTTTTTGGAACATGCTTTTTTGAAAGTTCGAAAGCTTTTCGTAGCTCCTCTTGAAATTTCTCCACTCGAGGGCCTGGGCTTTTTCCTCGGTCAAGCGATGCTGCCAATTCGAATATACGAAGACGGTGAGAGGGGCGCTTAGAATCCCTATGAGACACATCAGGCACCACATCTTCACGGTCAGCCTCTTTGCCTGTGACGCTATCAACTGCCCTGCGGATTCGGCCAAATGAAACGCCTGTTTCGATTTCTCGGTCCACCCCTCGATGGAGTTGTTCATTTCTTTTTGCGCTTCCTTGGTATGATTTATGAGTTTTGACATCGCTTCGGCTAAAGGCGCTAGCTTCTCTTCGAACTCCGCCAAGCTCTTGTCGTTTCGATAAATGAGATTTGTCTCGATCTGATGAATTTGCGTGAGCAAGTTTTTCAGACTCGTGGCGCTCTCGTTTATCGAAAGTCTTTCCGCGTTCTGCTGCTCGCCTAATTGCTTCAACATCTCGGACATTGTTTGTTTTTCCATACGTCACACCTCGCTTTTGGATCCCTTGCCAACTGTACCCTCTCCCAAGATCGCTTCCCTTCATCACCTCTTTTTTATCAAGCCGGTAACTAATCCCCGACACGTGCCCGGTTTTCGCAATATTGGGAATGGGCTCCACCCCCATTTTTCCAAGTCTTGTAAAAAAATCAGAAACACTCGGGTTGCCCTCGATGGCTCGATCGATAAGCCCCTGAAGTTGCATTCTCACACTTGGCTTTTTCGTACGAAGGGCAGCCCTCAACTCATCACCCGTAGGGGCTCGGCGTAGCACCTCATGACTATTGGGAACGCGTTTTAGATCGTTCTCAATTTCCAAACCTCGAACGACCTTTTCGCTTCGCTTGTAGTCGTTGCTATCACTCACATAGGACCCATCCATTCGAATTCGGGACGCCACGATATGGACATGATCGTGGTCGGTATCCTTGTGCCGAACAACCGTGTACTGCGACCCTTCAAACCCCATTTCTTTTACGTAATGCCCTGCCACTTCTCCCCACTTCTCATCCGAAAACTTTTCACCCGGGGCCAACGAAAGGCTTGCGTGATAAACCGCCCTCTCTAAATTAGGACGAAGCTTTCGGCTTTCCGAAAACTCCAAAGCCAATTCCCGAGGAGTCTCACCCAGCATATTGCCGCCAATCACCTCTGCCTCGGGTTTTTTAAGAAGGTAATTTAAGACTCCGCGAAACCCCTTCCCTTTATTCTGTTTCGCTATCACCGCTTACCCCCAAAACTTTCATCCCAACGCTCTTTACCACCCCTTTTAATTCCGAAAGGGTCCCGATAAGCTCCAAGTCTACCGAGACCGCCCCCTCGTGAATTTTTTTAGCAACTTGGTTCAAGTTGTTTCCTATTCGGGAAAGCTCTTGGTAAATATCGCGGTTAATTTGCGGGGCTGGCGCTGGCGGTAGCCGCCGTTTTAAGGCCGCTCGTCTTACAAACTCACTGAGCGAAACGCCAAAACTCTTCGCCTGCTCAAAAAGAGAATCCCGCTCCTCTTTCGAAAATCGGATGGGAACTACCGCTGACTTCACCATAACCACCTCAAAAATGCGCCCAATTGCCCCCTCATTGCGTTTGAAACCTCAAAGACTATCCAAACAATGCCTTGGCGAACGAAGTGAGCCAAACGCCCGTTTCACGCACGAGCAGCGCGTAAACCGACGTAGTCGGTTTACATGGCTCGCTCCTAACCAAAAATGACGCAATATATAACAAACCACAAAACTAAAAACAATCCCCTCAAACCTCAAGCCTGGCGCGCCTGAACCCGAAACTGGATTCCAAAAACTACGCCCCCCACCTTCCAAACACACTCATCGCCACCGGCAAAAAACCGCGCACGCCGCTGTCCTCGGATTAGTGAGAATGTGAACCTAAAAATGAAGCAATTTAGATCGGAAAAGTGCGAACTCTGGCCGCGCGGCCGATGACGATCGGATCCCGCGAATGTAGCAATTCAGGATGGTAGGTTGATGAAAAACGGATCGGCAAAGCTCATCGCTTTGGAATCCACCAGCGCCACAAAACGGCCCGCCGAAATTCACGCGTCCGGCGCGAAAAAGTTACGCGGTTTCGCCGTCTCTCCAACGGGATAATAACGAACTCGCCCCGTAACCGATTTCACT
>CAZUJQ010000134.1:0-5397 GCA_964620805.1 uncultured Planctomycetales bacterium
ATGGTTGGGATCCTCATAGAGTTGTGGTTGAGTTAGGTTATGGCGAAGGCAAGCCGATGGCAGCGACGGAAATCGCGGCAAGGCCTTCGTTAGCGTTGCGTAGTCCGCAAGAGGCCCGCGCCCCGCCCCGACGTTCTCTAGATAGAGATGCAGATGTAGTAGGGACTCCGACTTCTACTAGGGCAGATCAGGAAGCGTCGTCACCCAGAGATCTAGAACTTTTTGCGCATGATGATTTTAAAGGTCGCACCGCCGTTGCGGAGAGGGAAAGAACAGAACGAAGAACGGAAGACAATCTTGAGTTACCAACAGATTCTATCGGAAAACATGTTATTGATAGGGCACGCAACATAGAACAGAAACAAATGTTTGATGCTTTAACCAGAGCCACGAAACGTGGTATGGAAATTACGAAGAAAGGAACAAAAGGATTAATTTCTTTGGTTTTTGGCCCTACAGGTACGGGTAAAAACTCGGTGGCTATAGCAGCTAAAGCAGCCGGTTATGATAAAGATTTTCAAAGAAGCAGTGAAAAACCTCCTCTTATTTTAGCAATTGAAGTAGATCGGGGTCAGTTACAACAAAATAGTCAGCAAGTGAGGAGACATCTTAAAACCGCATCTGAGAAATTGGGACATGAAATCACAAATGATGTTATAGATTTATCAGAGGCCGGTATGACAATAGAAAAAGCAATAAGCATTATGAAAGAAGGAAGAGTTGTTCATATCATGAATACAGATTTAAAAACAATAGAAGGCTCTGAATTTAGGGATGCATTTCTCAGAGACGTTGTGGCTGGGCGCTCAGCGGATTATCACGTTGGTGAGGATTTGGCTCAACCAGCCTTGAGTATCTCACAAGAAGGAGATAAAAGAGTCAAATCGAAAATTGCGAAAAATATGATTGCAACTTTTGAAGCACTCAAAAGAGTAAATATCAAATTAGAAGCTGTTGCAGACGTCAAAGTCACAGAACAAGGGGATGTTATTGTTATTCCTAAAGATGTTGTATTCATCGAAAATGCAAAGCGTGGGCGAGCTTTTGTTGAGCATAGTCCGGAAGCTGCAGATCTCGCTATTAAATTAGCAAGGGAAAGTAAGATATTAAAGAATGGTCAAGCGATCACGATTGAAGCCTTAAGAGGTGAAGGTGAGCGAGGAGCTGAGATAATTGCAATGGTGCAGGCGACTGTCAGATCAATGATTAGGCATCGTGTTGGAGATCAAAGAGTTCCTCTTAAACAGCAAGAATCCATTATTGTTGATCCATATAGTATTGCACATGAAAGAGTCACTGAAAGGGGTCTCCTGGAAGTGATGGCCAACTATTTGCAATCTATCGAAATGGCGAAAGCAACCGGTAGATCGGAACCAGGTGTGAGTTTAGCGGAGGTGGTTAGCAAAGCTGAAGGTACTCGAATCACTGACCTAAAACTTTTTCAAACAGCCATAGATTATGGCGGGAAAGTGACATTGATGTCTGGTACCATACCCGAAGCAAAAATTAGGAGATATCAACTTTTGTTTGGAGCGGAAGCCTTTGGCTTAGAGTATATGAAGAGCGGTACTGAGACAGAATTTGGTGGAAGAAAGCCATTCAGAGGAGAAAGAGACGGAGAGGTTGTTTTCTTAAGGCGGAATAACAATTTCGCTGATGCGGCAAGAACGATTTTAGCGAGAAGGCCAGGTGACATGGGTAATGTCACTATTTTTGTAGGACAGATGGATAGGGAGGCTTTAGTCAATCTTGAAGGGGCCAAATTCGACCGTAGTGTTATAGAAACTCTAGATGCAGCCAGGAGTGCTGGAAAAAAAGGAGCTTTAATTTTAGATACAAATAAAAGAGCTTACGAAGTAAAAGATCTGGGAAAGGGGTTGAAGGATGAGAACCTTGTGGAAATTACGGATGAAGTGACCAATGAGGGAGAATTTATTTCCGTAAGAGACAAATTAGATAAAATGATGATAGAAAGAGAGGATTTGGTTATTGTTGCAGATCGATCGTGGATGATTGGCGAATCACTAAAAGCGACAGGAAGAGATTTGGTAGCTATTGTTGCTGACCAAGGGACAGCATCACTGTTTATTGAGCAAGCCCCTGACAGATTTAGAGGGGTTACAGACAAAGCAACAAGGCACGAAGATGTTAGTAGAGAAATAGAGAAAGTACTGGTTGTTTTAGGTGCACCTGAAAGACAAACATTGAAGGATTATGTTAAAGTTACAAGAGAAAACGAGCGTCAGTTTGATATGGATTTATTAGCACGAGATTTGTTAGATTTTATTCAGAGGATGCCCGAAGATTATTTTGACCAAATTGCTGATATGGTAAGCGATCCTGAGATCATTAATCAATTAAAAGAGGTTAAATTGAAGATAGCAGAGTCAAATAGTATTTGGCGACATCAGAATATCGGGAATAATGTTCGAAGAACCACTGACACCATTAATGAGGCTATGCGACACACTGTTGAGGTTTTGAAAAAGGAATTATCGAAAGACGGCGAATTATATAAGAAGCTAAGCAAAATCAGTCTTGAGGTTAAGGAAAAAATTGATTCAGAAATTCATAGTTTATCTTCTGAAGAAACGGAGATAAATTTTGCACCTAAGCCAGAATCAGGGGAAGGGTTGCCATTGATAGATGTTAAAACACCTAGAGAATTAGCGAGCACCTTAAGTAAAAGAGTCGGGCAAAATGAATTGCCTGAATTCTTTCAAGGCTTCGCCGAGGGGACATTAACTATCACCAAAGCCATCGCCTCCAAACCTCATCTTACGAAGCTTCGAGGAAAACTTGGGGAGAAACTCGGTGAAACAGAGCGCGGTAGAAAAATCCTGGAAGGACTTGATAGGTTCGATCGACACTTTTCCCCCAATATCATGATGACCTACGCTGCTAACGCCCGCTTTGGCCCACAAATGCTTACCTTAGTGAACCCCAATGATAAGGAGGTCGCCTACAATGGGATTGTGCTGGCAGGTGGCCAGTTGTTTAATTATCCTAATAAACTTATCTACGATGATGCCGATAAAGAGAAGAAAAATCCGAAAGCCATTGTCCATCGCACGCCTGACGCCCCCAAAAATGCCTCACATACTTATGCGTTGCGTGACGGGAAATTTTACACAATCCCGCAAGCTATTCAGTATGGCGATGATTTTCAAATTGCCTCCATTGATTATGAAGTAAAAGATTTTAAGATCGGTGACAGTGAAGAAATCGCCTATACCCTTAAAGGGACAGGGGATGCTTTAAGGCCGTTTGGGACATCAACTCAGGTGGTCAATGAGCCGGGCCGATTCACCGTGCGTGTGGACAAGGAACAGTACAAGAAAGTTGTTGATATTGACAATAATCTTTTCAATACAATCTTTTTAGGTCCTATCCAAAATTATAGTATCGGTCTTGACTTCGATAAAGGTAGAGTTGAACAGATTATGGCCGATGCTGCGGGCTTAAGCAAAAAAGGAAAGGTCATGCAGCAAGCCTTAGCGAATGAAATCATCCGTTTGCGTCACATGATTCAAGTCTTATCGGGGTTTGCTCCAAACGAGCCGAAAGAGCAGGCAAGTCACAGTGCCAGATTGCAACGATTGACCGAACGTTTGGTTATTGCAGAGGCCATGCAAAAGGGCGACGCCCGTCGGCATTTTTATCTTGACCGGGTGGATTTTGAAACGATCCGTGGCCGCATGAAAGAATACTTAAAAGATCTATATCAATTCGGCATAAAAATGGAGGGCAAGTATGTTGACCAAATAGCAGAGATTAAATCTTTGGAACCTTCCAAACTAACTCCTGAACAAAAGCAGATTTTAGAAGAAATTAAATCTAAGATGCCACGACGATTAACGCCTAATCAAAAACAGGCTTTATTGGAAGGATTTATAGCATTTCGAGAATCAGGCAAACCTATGACCTTGGCCTTGATTACAGAGATGGAACGCAAGGCGAAAGGCGCTGCGCCAGTCGGACACTCGGGTCATGCCTCAAAAATATGGCGTGAGGATTTAAATCTCTATCTTACCGAAGCGGCCACACCACATCATGAGTATCTGGCCCAACTTGGTCTTACGGATCATAATCTTAAAGAGACGGAGTTGTTCGAAATTACTTTAGATCACGAATTAGCCGGTTTGGTGGAAGTCAATAGCGACGAGGTTCATAAAGCCAGAGAAGTTGAAGACCGAGCGCTCTTTACAGCCCTTTCGAAAGGTGAAACGACATTTAAAGGTGTTGCTTATACAAAAGCAAAAGTTGAAGCAGATGATGGTATTCGAGTCAACGTTAATACGGGTGTAGTTTATGAAAATGAAAAGCCCTTTGGAATTGTTATCGATGGAGACGGCACGGTTATTCCTCTCGAAGCAGATAAAACTTATACACTCCCGGTAAGGATGGTCAGTCATCCTGAAGTAAAAATATCTCTCAAAGGTAATGTAAGAGACGACGGTATTATAATGCAGAATTTTCAGCTTGCAGGTCCTAGAGATATATTAGAGAAGATGGGACTAACGAAGATAGCAAATCCGGGTGATATTACCATGGATGAAAAAACCAAGACAATGGTGATTGATAATGTTACTCCTGCAGATTATAAGCGAAAGATAAGCCAGCCGGAAAATATTAAGATTATTCGCGAAGCAATAGCTGCTTCTGAAAAAGCTCCGGTGGCCGACGCGGCCATGATAGCGGCCAAAGGGATTGAGTTGCAGGAGATTCGGCCGACAGCCCAATTAAGACCAGCGGCTGGTGGTAAACCGCCAGAAGAAGAGAAAATAGGACCTATTTTCCCGACTGGCCCACCGGTGATGGTCATACCACCCTTGCTTACACCACCAACCACTTTACCGTTAACCCCAGCGATAATACCTTTATCCTCAGAGCCTCGCGACATAAAGCCGATTGCTAAAGCTGAACCTCCAGAAAAACCGGGAACACGTGATCCCAGGCTGATTGCCTTTGACGATGGTCTCCGACGGATGCCAGAGAGCAAAAAGCAGGAGGTTTACAATCAAATTAATGATTTCATTGCCGAACGGGAGCCTGATCGCGTTATGAGCGGGCCTAATCATGAGATCCGTGTTTATGAAGCTGATGCAGCTACGATGCAAGAAAATTTTGGGAGAGAAAGTTTGGGGTATGTCGCAACTGAAAATGGCAGACGCGTAACAGTTATTGTCAAGGATCGCAATGCAGCCCTTCACGAACAAGGCGAGGTGCGTGTGGCACGCCATATGGAAGCGTATAAGGCTGGAAAATTGAAGGTCAGCGACGAGGTTTTGAAATTATGGGATGAGAATGGCTGGGATCCGCACAGGGTTGTTGTGGCTTTGGGTTATGGCGAAGGCAAGCCAATGACAGCGACGGAAATCGCGGCAAGGCCTTCGT